>JBDNFQ010000051.1:0-17868 GCA_041689715.1 Bacteroidia bacterium | reverse complement strand
ATGTACGAAACTAATTTGGTTTTGTCATAGAAATCAGGTTATAACAAACGAAAGGAGGGCAAATCCCTCCTTTCGAAACCAAAAACTAAAACTGAAATATTGATTTTGCTTGATGTTTCAAACAATATCGTACTTCAAAGTTAAAAATATTAAAAGTCGTAACGTGTCACGATGTAGTCATTTCGTCTAACAAGGATATATAGACTAACTAAATAGAAAGATAGAGGTTAAGATAGTTCGCTATTAATTTATCTGATTGGAATAGCGACAACTGGCTGCTTATATTATCTTCTTTTTGTTGCCTATATGAATCCATACTTAAGGCTTCAAGTGCTTGTTTTATAGACTCTTGAATGAGCGGATCGAAGTATTCTGCTGCATTGCCACCTACTTCTGGCATGCTACTGCAATTTGACGTTGCTACGGTTTTACCATAGCTAAAGGCTTCTAAAATAGGAATCCCAAACCCTTCAAATTCTGATGGATAAACACAAAATGTAGCTTCTTGGTACAAGCTAGAAAGTGTCTTGTCTGTGACATTAGCATAAAGCAGAATCCTGTCGTCATTTTTAGCTAGTTCCATTACGTGAGCATAGGTATCACCTTTTCTTCCTGCGAGTACTAGATTTAGTTTAAGATTAGTTCTTTGATACGCTTGTACCAAGTTAAGTAGGTTCTTTCTTTTGCTAAATCCACTGACGCATAATATGTAAGGCTTATCCATTAGTAAGCTGTCACGCTCCTTTACTTTAGGCGTTATACTGAGTGGTATGATTACAATCTTATCACTGTCTGTATTGTAAAATGATATCAGGTCTTCTTTAGTTTGCTTGCTAGGCACTACTATTTGGGTGGCCACCCGTTGTGCATATCGGAGCTTTCTATCGTATATTGAAGCATCTATTTTGGAGTAATAGTGTGGGTACCTCTTATTTATTAAGTCGTGAATGGTGACTACAGTCTTAATGTTTGTTTTGTGAATACCAAACGGCAATTCATTGCTTAATCCGTGATATACGTCAATCTTATCTCTAACTAAGTCTCTGCATATAAACATGCTCCTCCACATGGCTGTAAGGATTGAGAAAATACCACTAGGATACTTTATGTTATTTTGTGTGGTTTCTACTTGTTTAGGTTGGTAGAGTACATATTCGTTGCTTTGGTTTAGGGCAAGATTATTTACTAACCATCGAGCATAGTTTCCTAAGCCAGTTTGATTATTGAAATAACGTTTAGCATCGAAACCAATTTTCATCTATACCGGTACTTGAAAATCACGAAGCACATCATTTAACGATGTCTTTTTATCAGTAGATTCTTTTCTAGTACCAATAATGAGAGCACAATTGACTCCGTATGATCCTGCAGGAAAATCTTTTTGAATACTGCCGGGAATCACCACACTGCGAGCAGGTACTCTTCCCTTATAAATAATCGGCTCAGCACCAGATACGTCTATTATTTTGGTACTCATAGTAAGTGTAACACCTGCACCTATTACGGCTTCGGACTCTACGTGTACCCCTTCTACTATGATACACCTACTACCTATGAAACAATTATCTTCTATTATCACAGGTGCGGCTTGTACAGGCTCTAGTACTCCACCTATACCTACACCACCGCTCAAGTGAACGTTTTTTCCTATCTGAGCACAGCTGCCTACCGTAGCCCAAGTATCTACCATAGTACCCGAATCTACAAAAGCACCTATGTTTACATAGCTAGGCATCATAACTACACCTGTAGCTAAATGGGCTCCGTATCTAGCAATGGCGTGAGGTACTACTCTCACTCCTTGACTGGCGTAGTCTTTTTTGAGTTCCATTTTATCATGAAACTCAAATGGACCTACTTCTATAGTTTTCATTTGCTGAATGGGGAAGTAGAGGATTACTCCTTTTTTTACCCAATCATTTACTCGCCACCCAGTTGCTGTAGGTTCTGCACATCTAAGTTGGCCCTTATCTAGCAACTCGATAAGCTCTCTTATGGCTTCTATTGTCTTAGCTTCTTTTAGTAAATCTCGGTTTTCCCAAGCGGTTAAAATGGTCTCTTTAAGTTCTTTCATTGTATGACAATGCGAATGTATTGATAATAAATAATTTTAATAGAATATAAGAATTATTGGAGACTTGAGGAGTACGCAGCTCACCATTAAAAGGTGGCTTTAGCTTAGCTCTACAGACATCTTACCATCTATTTCGCTGTAGGTAATACGTTCCATTAGGGTAGTAGCTAGTGATATTCCAACATAATTTGCTTGTATAGGAAACTTGTTATGATCTCTATTTGCTAATACGACGGTTTTTATACTTTTAGGATTGTGGTTTAGAATTTCCTTGAGAGCAGCGGCCATTGTTTTTCCAGAGTTGAGTACATCATCTACCAATACTATAGCTTGGTTTGATAAGCTAGCAGAGTCAGTAATTACTACTGGTGAGCCAAGAGGGTTACTTTTATCTACAGAAATAAGGGTGTTCTGTACCTCAATAGTACCAAGCTTTCTAAGTCTGTCACAAATTTTAGATGCTACGCTTGCACCTCGGTCATCTAGCCCTACGAAGATTATTTTTTTCTCGTGGTAATGATTTTCCAAGATTTGCCAAGCGATTCGGTCAAGTTTTAGAGATATCTCTTCGTGAGTTAATATAGTGGTTGCCATTGTATTATACTTTAAAAGGAACAACTCCTTGATTTCTGATTTCTAAAATCTCATTGTGCACTTTCATAGTTTGCTCAATGAGAGAATGCACGCCATCATTGTATATTATCCAATCTGCCATACTCATTCTCTGCCTATCGGTAGTTTGATTTTGTATTCGTTTTAGGATATCTTCACGCTTTACGTGATCTCTTTTTATAATTCTCTCTATCCTCGTTTCTATAGGGCTGTTTACTACTATTACCTTGTGCAGGCTCTTGAAACTATTGCTTTCAAATAGTAAAGCCGCTTCTTTAAGTGAATAGGGTTCATCCTTGTGCTGAATGGACCATTGTTCATAATCACTTTTTACCGCAGGGTGTACTATACTATTTAGTATCTCGAGCTGATTTTGATTATTAAATACTACCTTGGCTAGGTACTCTCTGTTTAGATCATCTTTTCTAGTGTAGGCATCCCAACCAAAATTATCGATAATTGCTTTCTTGAGCTCCTTATCATTGTTCATTATCCATTTGGCACGAGAGTCTGCATCGTATATTGATATGCCTAGTTGTCCAAATATCTTACATATTGTAGACTTACCAGCACCCATACCGCCTGTTATTCCAATTCTGAGGTGTTGCATTTAGCTATTCAGAAGCATCTTCATTTTCTAATTGTATATAAGCATCTAGACTAAGAGCAGCTCTATTAATTTTAAGTTTTTGGCCTCCACCTGTATCTATAACTACTGTAAGGTCTTTTAGTTCCACTATTTTACCGTGAATACCCCCAGTGGTTACAATTCTATCTCCCTTTTTAAGTTCAGCGAGATAAGATTTCTGTTTTTTTTGCTTCCTTATTTGTGGTAAAAAGAAGAATATGTACATTACTGCGATGAGCAGTATCGGGAAAATATATTGACTATTCATTAAGCTCTTTCTTTTCTACAAACGCTTTGATTTGAAGCATTGTTTTGACTGGATTACTATTAGCTAAAATAGTGACGTCTTTAATAACCATGTCACTTTTGCCTGCACTGTTAAACTCTACTTTTATTTCACTAGACTCTCCTGGTGCTATAGGTTCTTTTGGAGGACTAGGGATAGTACAGCCACAACTTGCAGTTGCACTAGATATTACTAAGTCGCTGCTACCTACATTAGTAAATTTAAAAGTATGCTCCACACGCTCACCCTCAGTAATTTTACCGAAATCCCAAGCTGTTATGTCATCTTTAAATTTCATTTTGGGTTCTTTAGTTCCATCATTATCAGTTTCTATAATAGCTGCATCTAGTTCAGATACATCTTTTGGTCCACTGCTACAACTTGCAATAAGGATGAAAGAGACGAGTAAGTAAAAAATATTTTTCATTGATATTAGTATGTAAATTTTATAAAATGTATTATTAAAGACAAATGTAATAGATAAGTTTCTAACCTATGAGCCCTCTTCCTTTTTTATGAATAAGATTTTGGGTCTTCCATTCATTTAAAATTTTATCCAAAGTACCATTTAGAAACTTCGAGCTTTTTGGGGTGCTATACATCTTTGCTATTTCTATGTACTCATTTAGCGTAACCTTTACTGGAATCATAGGCATATACTTAAATTCAAGCAAAGCCATAACCATAAGTAAAAAGTCAATTTTGGTAATTCTATCACTATCCCAACCCGGTGTGTATTCGTTAATGTTTTCCTCTAGCTCACTACGATGTTCAAAATATTTAATTATGAGCTCTTCTGCCATATTTAAGTCTTCTATTTCATTTTTAAAAAGAGCAGGTATTTTGACTAATTTGGTATCTTGATAGTCAAAAAATATTCTTTCTAAACTTTTGAGTATAGGTATTTTTTCATCGTACCAAAAAATGTTCTTATCCTCCATAAGTTGCTCAAACTCTACAGACTGAAGTAATAAATATTTGTAGACATATACAGCAAAATCTAAATAGTCTTGGTCAGTGAGATCACTGGCAATAGCTCTTGCATACTCATCAGATTTTTTTATTTCCTTGTACAATAGGAACATGATATCCCTCTCTTGCTGCCACTCAAAAGTAGGCTTGATAAGATATTTTTTCATCTCCTCAGTCTCTGCTAATCTAAGGATGAATGTATTTTCTGTGATAAGCTTAAAACTTTTAAGGTCCGATTCTAGTGGAATATATTTGTACTCACTTGGGTTATGTTCTGAGTATATAAAATGACTGAACTCTACTCCAAAACTCAAAACTCCCAGTAGGTTAGTTCCCATGCCCTTCATAGATTTTTGAACATTAGTAACTACTGTAGAAGGTCTAGTGTTTTCTTGACCGAACTCACCAAACAATCCTTGGAAGCTTTTTATTCTGATTAGACGTCTATTTAACATGGAACAAAATTGAGGGGCAAACCTAAGTAAAAAATGGAACCGACTTGTACTTTATTTGCCTTATTAAATGATATAATGAAACAAATATCAGTTATGAAAATGCTACTTTGTGATTCTTTTATTTAGGTAACTTGAAAAGTTTATGGCTAGAAAGTAGATTGAACACTCAAAATATCGTCAATTCTTTTTTGAGCTAGGATCGTTGCTGCTTTTTGAGTATGTATGTTTTGTACTTCTGCCAGATGGTAAATATTTAATGTTGTATCAAATATTTTTTCGGTATCACGCATTGCATTTTCTCTGTTGTAACCTATGTATTCTGAGTAAACGTTTATTAATCCTCCTGCGTTTATCAAAAAGTCTGGTGCGTATAGTAGACCCTTTTCTTTTATTAGCATTCCGTGCTCTTCTTCCTCTTCGAGCTGATTATTTGCAGCCCCTGCTATTATGCTGCAGTTTAGAGCATTGATGTTTTCTGTATTTAGGATAGCCCCCAGTGCACAGGGAGCGAAAATGTCGGCACCTACACTATATATATCACTACCGTTTACTACCGTCGCAGCGTAGTGTTTCGCAGCATAAGTGAGACTGTCTTCATTTATATCTGAAACAGTGATGTGAGCACCTTCTTTGTTTACTAGTTCCACAAGGTGCATTCCTACCTTACCTATTCCTTGTACAGATATCTTTTTACCTGCTAGGCTATCAGAACCATAGGCTTTTTTTGCACTAGCTTTCATACCCATATACACACCGTATGCGGTTACAGGAGATGGATCTCCGCCACCACCCATACTCTCTGGTAATCCTACTACACTGTCCGTTTCCATATTTACATACTCCATATCTTTGGTAGTAGTACCTACGTCCTCTGCAGTTATATATTTACCGTTTAGGTTTTCTATAAATCTGCCAAATTTACGCATTAACGCTTCGGATTTATGTTTTTTTGCATCGCCAATAATCACAGCCTTAGCTCCACCTAAATTTAATCCAGATATGGCAGCTTTGTATGTCATACCTCTAGAGAGTCTCAAGACATCTTTTAGTGCATCAGCTTCTGTGGCATAGTTCCACATACGTGTACCGCCTAAGCCTGGGCCTAAAACAGTGTTGTGAATCGCAATTATAGCTTTTAGTCCACTCGCATTGTCATTACAAAAGCCTATTTGCTCGTGGTTAGTAGTGCGTATTTCTGCAAAAAGATCAAGTTGGGTCTCGGAGGTAGAGATGGTAGATATGTTCATTTGTTTAAAATAAAATAAAAGATCATTGATTCGTAAATTTGCAGCAAAAGTAAATCAAATTTAACATACAGATTACAAACATTTGAAAGCATTAAGTACAATACTTAAATATTTTAAGAAATATAAACGAAATTTAATAGTAGGATTTTTTTTCATTCTATTGTCTAATGTGTTTGCCACTGTTATCCCTTCGATAGTCAGAGAAACTGTAGACGGTTTAGATTCTTTAAATAGTTCCAAATTCTACGCGAGTTACATTCCCAATTATTTTCTCACCCCCCTTAAATTTGCCATTTTAGGTGGTTTGCTGATTTTTGTATGTGCACTGCTCAAGGGAATAAGCATGTATTTTATGAGAATGAAACTCATTATTATGTCTAGGCTTATAGAGTATGACCAAAAAAATGAAATTTTCAAACATTATCAGAAAATGGGGCAAGGTTTCTATGGTAAAAATTATACAGGAGACTTAATGAATAGGATAAGTGATGATGTATCTAAGGTACGTATGTTCACTGGACCTGCTATTATGTATTCCATTAATCTTTCAGTTATGATTGTCGCGGTAGTCGGTATGATGTTTTATGTAAATCCACGAATCACTTTTTTTGTACTTATTCCCTTGCCTATACTAGCGATAGCTATTTACTGGGTGAGTGATACTATGAATAAGAAAAGCGATCTTATACAGCAGAAGCTTTCTACCATCACATCCTATGTGCAAGAGACCTTTTCTGGCATTCAAGTGCTTAAATCTAATGCTGCAGAAAAAGAGTTTTCAAGAGATTTTGATAATCTTAACGAAAGCTACAAAGAGGATAATATGGCTTTGGTCAAAATAAATGGCATTTTTATGCCAGCAGTTATGGGACTAGTTAGTATGAGTATTCTAATCACATTATATGTAGGAGGAAATGCTGTAGCAGACGGCACTTTTACTCTGGGTAATATAGTAGAGTACATCATATACGTAAATATGCTTACGTGGCCGGTAGCAAGTTTAGGATACGTTACATCACTTGTGCAACGTGGAGCTGCTTCGCAAAAGCGAATTGACGAGTTTTTGTCATTTGCTCCGGATGAAGATTCTGGACAAAATATAATAAGTGAATTGGAAGAGGGCATAGAGTTTAAAAATGTATGGTTTAAATATTCGGAAGCCGAAACTTGGGTTCTTGAGAACATTAGTTTTACCATTCAGAAAAATACTAAATTTGGTATAATAGGCACTACGGGTAGTGGCAAGAGTACTATTGCAAAATTGATAATGGGAATCTACAGGCCTACTAGAGGAGAAATCTTGATAGATGGTAAGCCCATAGAATCGTATTCTAGAAAAGGTCTTTCTCACCTTTTGGGTTACGTATCTCAGGACATATTCTTATTTTCTGAGACATTAAGTGAAAATATTCTCTTTGGTAGTAATAGTATAGCAGACGAGAAAAATTTAAAAAAGGCCATAGAAAGTGCTGCTCTAACTAGCGAGATAGAATCTTTTCCGAAGGGACTAGAGACTATGCTTGGTGAGCGAGGAATAACGCTTAGTGGTGGCCAAAAACAACGTACAGCCATAGCCAGAGCACTGATTAAAAACCCCAAAATACTATTGATAGATGATGGCTTATCTGCAGTAGATACCAAAACGGAAGTAGATATAAAACACAGTCTAAATAATTGGAATAAGGAACAAACTTTTATAAATATTAGCCATAGAATATCCTCTATTCAAGATAGTTATGAAATTATTTTCTTAGATAACGGAAAGATAGTCGAAAAGGGGAAGCACACAGAATTAGTAAAGAAAGAGGGTGTATATGCTAAGCTATATGAGAAACAAATGGCCTTATCTGATGCTCCGTAAAATAAAAAAATTCCTTTGTGTTATTTTTTTGCGTCCTTTGTTAAATCTAACAATTAATTTAGAAAAAGATGGGAGAGTCAAACTATGACAAAGAGGAGGTATTCTCTAAGAAAGTAAGAGCTGGTAAAAGAACTTATTTTTTTGATGTGAAAGCGACAAAAGGGAATGACTATTATGTCACTATCACCGAGAGTAAAAAGCGATATGAGGATGATGGCTACGTGAAGCATAAAATATTTTTGTACAAGGAGGACTTCAATAAGTTTTCGGAAGCTTTTACGGAAACAATAAACTACGTAAAAAGTGACTTAATGCCAGAATATGATTTTGACGAGTTCACACGTAGGGATACGGATTTAGACGAAAAATAGAAATTAAAAATATTTTAGGAATGCAAAAATCAATCTGGATTTTTGGAATAATAGCAGGCATACTTTGTGCTATGCTTGAATATCTATTCATGTTAAGCGTAGATGCGAATTCGGGTATTAATTCCTTTGCCAAAATAGTAATACTTGCTATTTGTGTTATTGCTGGGCTTATTCTGTCAAAGAAACTCGTAGGAGGTGTCATTAGTATTGCCAGTACTTTGATAACTGGAATTCTAATATCACTTGTGCGAGCAGGTGTAATGATAGCAGCTTTTTCCTTTCTCTATTATCCAAATGGAGATTTTTATAAATCTAAAATAGACGATGGAGTGGTCACAATAACGGCATCTGTTGATGCAGATAATGCTGTTGCTCCAGCTGATAAAGCAATGGAAGTGGAGCGTATTTCAGCTAACTGGAGGAATCAAATGCATCCCCAAGGTTATGCGGTAACAGCCTTGTTAATGAGTCTAGTTTCAGGATTCTTTATTTCTATTCTAGCTGCAGTATTCTTAAGTACTAATATGATGTATAAACAATAATGGTAAAAATAGAAAGTGAAAAAAAAGTAATCAATAAATCCATAGCGGAAGTATATGCTTATCTAATTATTCCTGCTAATTATGAAGTATTGATGCCAAGTAAAGTGAGGTCTTTTGAAGCTACAGAAACAGCTGCTACATTAGATATAGAAGGGATAGGAAAAGTAGAGCTAGCTATTACTGAGCAAGTAGAGCCTACCAAAATAGTAATGGTGCCACAAAACAAAGTGCCTTTTAAGTTTGATTTAAATTGGACTTTGCTAGCGTCTTCGGAAGATACTACAACAGTGCAAGCCATAATTAATGCAGATCTTAATTTTATGATGAAAATGATGGCAGAAAAACCATTGAAAGATTTCTTAAATGTACAAGCTCACAAACTTACTGAACATCTAAACGGGTGATACGCAAATTACCTAAGTACATCTGGACACTTTATTTTTTTGTATGGTTCTTATTAGTCTTTCTAGTATTGTATCCATTTTTCGTTGTTTTGCTTTCTAAGCCCAAATGGTATCGAAAAGCACATTCATTAAGAAGGTACTGGGGTAAGTTTTTAATGTTTATAGCGGGCCTTCGAAGTGAGGTGACTTTTGAGGAAGAATTAAGTCATGATAAGGTCTATATTTTTACTCCAAATCACTTCTCATACTTTGATATAGTCTCAGTAAATACTCAAATGCCATTTTTCTTTAGTTTTATGGCTAAAAAAGAGTTGACAAATATTCCCTTGTTCAAAATATTTTTCAGGACTTTGGATATGCCTGTAGACAGGCGATCTATGGAAGGTTCCAAGAAGGCTTACTACTTGGCCAATAAGAAATTAAAAACGGGCATAAGCCTACTTAATTTCCCTGAAGGAGGAATAGGTACAGACGTACCTGAAATGAGAAAATTTAAATTAGGTCCTTTTAAGATGGCCTTGGATTGTGGGATAGAAATAGTTCCAATTACCCTGCCAGATAATTGGAAAAGATTGCCTTGTGGAGAATTTATACCCGCAGGCACTCCTGGTAAAATGAGAATGCACGTTCATCGACCTATACCTACCAAAAATCTAAAACCAGGTGATGTACAGATGCTTGCTGACCAAGTGTTTCGTATTATTGAAGAGAAATTTAAGGAAATGAATGCCCTATGACAATAGATGATAAGAAAATAGAAGAACTGTCTCACTTGGCTCGTCTAGCGTTTAATACTGAAGAGAAGCTAGCTATAGCGACTGATTTAGAAAAGATATTAGCATTTTGCACCAAATTAGATGAGCTAGACACTGTAGGTGTAGAGCCACTTATTTATCTTAGTCACGAGCATAATGTGCTTAGAGAAGACGTTGCAAAGCCAGGTATCGCTAAATCGCTTGCCTTTAAAAATGCACCATCGGCAGATTCTGATTATTTTAAAGTTCCTAAAGTAGTAACTAAGTAATGGCCCTTATAGACTTGAAGGATATCTATAAAATCTATCAAATGGGTAGTACGCAGATAAATGCTTTGGATGGCTTGGATTGCACTATCGATAAAGGGGAATATGTAGCACTCATGGGTCCATCTGGCTCAGGAAAGTCTACACTTATGAATGTAATAGGATGCTTAGACTCACCTAGTAGGGGTACTTATATGCTAAACGGCACTAATGTAAGTACGATGACAGATGATGATCTTGCAACTGTTAGAAACGTTGAGATAGGGTTTGTTTTTCAATCGTTCAACTTATTACCTCGAACAAGTGCACTGGAGAATGTCGCACTACCTCTGGTATACGCTGGTGTGGCCAGAAAAGAAAGACTAGAAAGAGCTCAAATAGTTCTAAAAAAAGTAGGACTAGGAGATAGGGGAGACCACAAACCAAATGAGCTTAGTGGTGGGCAGAGACAGCGTGTAGCCATAGCAAGAGCATTGATTAATAATCCATCGATAGTATTAGCCGATGAGCCTACTGGCAACTTAGATAGTACAAGTAGTTTGGAAATAATGGCATTATTTGAAGAGATACATGCTGAAGGGAATACCGTAGTAATGGTAACACATGAAGAGGCTATTGCAAAATATGCTAAACGCACTATCAGAATGATAGATGGTAAACTGGCAAATCAAAATACCTCTGTCATACGTTAACTAAAATAGTATGAAAATTTATACCAAAGGGGGAGATAAAGGTCAAACATCACTAGTAGGTGGTACTAGAGTTAGTAAAGCTCATGATAAAATAGAAGCTTATGGTACGGTAGATGAGCTAAATTCAGCTATTGGTATAATAGCTTCAAGTAACCAGAAGTACGCAGAATTTTTAAATACAATTCAGCATAAACTATTCAATGCTGGGAGTATACTAGCTTCAGAGAATGATTTAAGTTTTGAGTTACCATTTATAGACTTGTCAGATATTGAACTACTAGAAAAGGAAATAGACAGATTAGAAAAAGGTTTGCCGAGACTGAAAAATTTCATTCTCCCTGGTGGTTCCATAATTAGTGCACACACTCACTTAGCTAGATGTATTTGCCGAAGAGCCGAGCGAAGAATAGTGGCACTAGAAGAAGATAAGTACGCCTTAATTTTGCAATACTTAAATAGACTCAGCGACTATCTGTTTGTTTTAAGTAGAGAGTATCTAAGATTAGAAGGTAAAGTAGAAATAATCTGGCAGAAGGATTAGGTTACCTTCTTGAGGCCATCATCATCTTCTCTATTTCCATAAGCACATAGCGAGACATTTCAAAGTCGCCATACTCTTCAAGACTTTTTTGCAGATATTGTACCGCCGTATTTATATCTCTTCGATTTTCTAAAGCATTATTACCTATTAAGAAATAGGTAGCAGCTTTTATCGGTACGAGTTGATTTACACCTGATACTGGACCTGGCATAGGTACAGTAGTCCTAGAGACTAGCGAATCTATTTCTATCTGTGCAAGTATGCTTTTGCTCAAACTATCAAAAAGCATTTGGTCACCATTTTCATATGAGATTACTAATTTTTGGTATTCGTACTTGTAATCATTTGTTTCAATCTTTAGAGAATTTACAAACTGTTTAGCCTTATCCGTTTTACCTATTTGCTGATATGCTAGTGCCATATTTTCTTTCAACTTTACATCTGCTTTCCCTGCATTGAATACCTTTTCTGCATATCGCAGACCAGCTTCAAAATTTCCAGAGCTTATATATAATCTGGATAAAGAGTCTTGATACAGGGTGTTATTAGAGTCTAGTAGTAAAATTTGATTTAAAGCTACTTTTATGGTACTTGCATCGCTATTAGCTAATGCAACTTCGTAAAGGGCTATGGCAGATTTTAATTGAGCTTCTTTGTTATTACAACCCCCTAACAGAGTCAAAGTAAATAATAGTAGTAGATATATAGTGCTATTTTTCATGATTTGAGTTGGCGAAAATAGGTTTATTTAGTTTCTCTAAAGATTTACTCCCAATGGCGATCTTCTTAATGACTCATTTAATGCTATATCTCATTTCATTTTGCAAGGCGAGTTAGAAGAAGTAGGTAGTTTCTTATTTCCAATTTATACTTGATGGGGAGAGCAACTCTACGAAATAGATACTTAAGTAGAAGGCTAGATTGGCACTCATAAAGAAGCTAAATGTCAACAGGAAAGGTACTTGTATACACTCGTGGCTATATTAAAAGGGGGTCACTTACCCTACTAAGATAATCTTCCCATCAAGGAAGGGTGCAGTAATGGTTAAAAATGGGTCGTCAAAGAGTTTTGGCGACCTTTTTTTTTGAATAAATTTGTACCGAAATAAACAATAAGAATGTTTGATAATTTATCATCACGACTAGAACGTGCATTTAAGACCCTAAAAGGGCATTCTACGCTTACGGAGTTAAACATAGCAGAAACCGTAAAAGAGATTCGTAGAGCATTAGTAGATGCGGATGTGAGCTATAAGATAGCCAAGGACTTTACGGCTAGAGTAAAAGACAAGGCTATAGGTGAGAATGTGCTTAAGAGCGTATCTCCAGGTCAGTTGATGACTAAGATAGTAAGTGATGAACTTAAGGATTTGCTGGGTGGGGAAACCAAGCCATTAGAGCTTTCAGGTAGCCCAAGCATTATTTTGATAGCGGGTTTGCAAGGTTCTGGTAAAACTACCTTTTCTGGCAAATTAGCTATGCACCTCAAATCTAAAGGAAGAAATCCTCTACTTGTAGCTTGTGATGTGTATAGACCAGCTGCAATTAATCAAATAAAAGTACTAGGAGAACAAGTAGGAGTTGAGGTTTTTGCACAAGAAGAGGTGAAAAATCCTGTGCAGATAGCAAAAGATGCAATAGCATATGCCAAGGCGAATTCTCATAATGTGGTAATCATAGATACTGCAGGTAGACTAAGTGTGGATGAAGCGATGATGGCTGAAATAGGTCAGCTAAAATCAGAATTAAATCCAAATGAGATTCTTTTTGTAGTAGACTCTATGACTGGTCAAGATGCGGTAAACACGGCCAAGGAGTTTAATGATAGATTAGATTTTGATGGAGTAGTCCTTACCAAGTTAGATGGTGACACAAGAGGTGGAGCAGCTCTATCTATCAAAACAATAGTAAATAAGCCAATAAAATTTGTAAGTACCGGCGAAAAGATGGATGCATTAGATGTATTCCATCCAGATCGAATGGCTAGCAGAATACTGGGGATGGGTGATATTGTTTCTTTCGTAGAGCGAGCACAAAGCACCTTTGACCAAGAGGAGGCTGCTATACTACAAAAGAAAATGCGTAAAAATCAGTTTGATTTTGACGATTTTCTCAAGCAGCTCAATCAAATTAAGAAGATGGGTAACATCAAAGACTTAATGGGTATGATACCCGGAGTAGGTAAAGCAATAAAGGACATAGATATAGATGACGATAGTTTTAAAGGCATAGAAGCTATTATTCATAGTATGACTCTTGCTGAGCGTCAAAACCCAGAGATGTTAGATGGTAGTCGTAAGCAGCGTATAGCAAAAGGAAGTGGAACATCTACTACAGAAGTAAACAAACTAGTAAAACAGTTTGATGAAATGCGTAAGATGATGAAGCAGATGAACAGTGGTAAGGGAATGGGTAAAGGGAAGATGCCATTTAAAAGATAAGGTGGAGGATCTAAGACAAAACTATACCCAAGGGGAACTTCTAGAGAGTAGTTTGCCCGAAAGTCCTTTAGCATTATTCCAGACTTGGTTTACTCAAGCGAGTGAAAGCGAAGATATAAAAGAACCCAATGCTATGGTGCTATCCACTCAAGATGGAGACCGCATAGATTCTAGAATAGTATTACTCAAAGGATTAGAGAACGCTTCATTTCTGTTTTATACAAATTATGAAAGTCATAAGGGAAAGCAACTTCTCGCAAATGATCACTGTACCTTACTTTTTCCTTGGGTAAACTTAGAAAGACAAATAATTGTAAGGGGTAGGGCTGTAAAACAAACGGAGGCAAAATCAAAGCAGTATTTTTCTAGTAGACCTAGAGCAAGTCAACTTGGTGCTTGGGCTTCTAATCAGAGTAATCCTATAAATTCAAGAGAAGACTTGCAGAAACAGTTAGATGAAATCGGAACTAAATTTGCGGATATTGAGGTTCCTAAACCTGTGCAATGGGGAGGGTATGTAGTACATCCGTATGAGATTGAATTTTGGCAAGGTAGAGAAAGCAGGCTTCATGATAGAATTTTGTATACCAAAATAGGAGACTCTTGGCAAACTCAACGTTTGCAGCCATAAGTAGTAGTGTCTCATATTTGTGTAAAAGCCCACGCAGCCCTTATAAAAGCTGCATAATAGTTGTAAATTTGTTTAATTTTCAGGTATACCCAAGTGGGGACAGAGCTCAATAATATAAAAGAAACAATAAAGACAAGATCAGGATTAGCAACTTTTGCTATAGTACCTGCTGTTCTTTGTGGCCTTACTTTGCTCGGGGTTCAAACCTATAGCCTTATTACAGGAAAGTCTTTTAGTGATTTAGATTTTAATATCGGTAAGCTTTGGCAGACCTCAGAAAACAGTGTGCCTCAGAATGATGTGAACGTACTTACGATTTTCGATCGAGTGACGGCTTCATATTTAGCATCATATGATATTGACAATAGCAAACTCGAAGAAATTAAAGCATTAGTTATTTCTGATATTTCATCTAGACCTGCTCAACTAGTCAATACAGATAAGGTAGAGAAGCAAGACAAGTATGCTAGTACATTTGATTTGTTTGATCTCTCAATCATTGAGGAAGTAAATATATTCTCAATTTTGCAGAGTAAGCAATTGCTGAAATATTTAGATAGATTGGATAAAGAATATCTTATAAACCCTAATATGGTTCCCAAGCAAGGCAAGTGGTACCTAGGTGTAAGTTTTGCACCCACACTCAGTTATCGTACATTCAGTTATGATCCTTCTTATGTAAATGGAGTAGCCGTAGCTGGCAACTACAGATATACATTTGGATTGACCGAAGATTCTAGGAATAAAACAGATAAGGCTATAGCATCTTATTCTTTCGGATTTGATATTGGTAGAAGAATAAATTCGAAAGTTACCATTTTTACGGGCTTGCACTACGCCCACTATGGTGAGCAAATTCAAGTAAGACCTGTAGATACAGAGAATCCTAATTACGAGAATGCCTCATTTATGGGGAATAAACCTATGTATGAATTGTATTCTTCAGAAAATTCAAGTCGTAATATCCCATTTACAAATAAGTATTCTTACATAGAAATACCCTTGGGTGTTAGTATAGACGTAGCTCAATTAAACAAATCTAAATTGTCCTTTGACGCAGGTGTTAACTTCAAAAAATTAAGCAACGTTAATGCGTTAGCTTTTGATTTTTATACGGACTACTACTATTGGTGTAATAGTGATAAGGAAATATTTAACAATTTTGGAGTTGGAACAATCACTGGCGTTACACTTTCTCAGTACTTTAGTGAGAGGTTGGAGCTTTTTGTAAATCCAACTTTTAAGTACAATGTCACGTCTACTTTTAAAAGACCATATGCTGTAAATCAGAATCAGTATTCTACAGGTCTTCGCCTAGGATTCAAACAACAAATATTTTAAGTAGTTTACACTACAACTAAGTATCTTAAATCTACTACTTTTGCTCGCAATGAAACGAGTATTTATAGTATCAGCTGTGCGTACCCCTATGGGTAGCTTCAATGGTAAATTAAGTAGTATATCAGCACCTAATCTAGGAGCGATAGCCATTAAAGGGGCGTTAGCTAAAGCGGGAGTAAAACCTACGGATGTAGACGAAGTATATTTTGGGAATGTATTACAAGCAGGTTTGGGTCAAGCTCCGGCTAGGCAAGCAGCAATATTTGCAGGATTGCCCAATACTACGCCTTGTACTACTGTAAACAAGGTGTGTGCTAGTGGTATGAAATCTGTAGCTTTAGGTGCATCTAGTATTATGCTAGGGCATAATGATATAGTAGTGACAGGTGGAATGGAAAATATGAGCCAAGTACCACATTACTTACCAGGTTCACGAAACGGATATAAATACGGTAACTTCACTGCTATAGATGGCTTAGCTCACGATGGTTTGCGAGATGTATATAATGAGTATATGATGGGTAGTGCAGCAGATAATACTGCAAAAGTGCACGGTATCACTAGAGAGCAGCAAGATGAGTTTGCTATAAATTCCTATAAAACTGCTGCAGCTTCTGTTGCTTCTGGTAAGTTTAAAGAGGAAATAGTAGCTGTGCCTATACCTCAGCGTAAAGGAGATCCTATACTAATGGACGAAGACGAGGAATACAAGAACGTAGTGTTCGAAAAAATTCCAGGTCTAAGACCCGTTTTTGAAAAAGATGGAACTGTAACTGCTGCAAATGCAAGCACTATAAATGATGGTGCTGCGTGTATTATACTAGCAAGTGAAGATAAGGTAAAGGAACTAGGGCTTACTCCTATAGCAGAAGTGGTATCTTTTGCGGATGCTGCTCACGAGCCAGAGTTTTTTACAACAGCACCTGCCAAGGCTATGCCTATAGCTCTAGAAAGAGCGGGATGTAGTATTGCAGATGTAGACGCATTTGAACTGAATGAGGCATTTTCTGTAGTTGCATTGGTTAATAATAAATTACTAGGGCTAGATGCAAGCAAGGTGAATATAAACGGTGGAGCAGTAGCACTGGGGCATCCTTTAGGTGCATCTGGGGCTAGAATATTAGTCACTCTTATCCATGTACTAAAGCAGAATGGAGGCAAGATAGGAGCTGCTGCTATATGCAACGGTGGTGGTGGTGCTAGTGCCATGGTTATTAAAAATATATAGTAATACATACTTGAAGGCACGAAATTTGGTGAACTACTAGTTATAAAGAACGATGCGTATATTTTCTTTCATACTTATAGCTATGATTTGCTCTACTACTTGGGCACAGCGACAGAAAGTGAAATCTGGGGATTCTACTTTTATAGATTCCATTGCTAATTTTGAGTATCAGCTAGAAGGACTCAGCTATAATATTATAAATGGAGCTGACAAAGTAGAGCGTATTACAAGTTGCTACTACTTTATACAGACACTAAAGAGGGCACTACAAGTACCTAATTCTTTTGATTACAATTTCACAAAGCTAAAAACAGTATCTACGATCACTCCAGATGATGAGCGATTTAGAGTATTCTCTTGGAATCTACTGCTAGATAGTGGTAAGTACATGTACTTCGGTGCTATTCAGATGAATAACTCTGATAGTCTAGAGCTATTTGGACTCTATGATAGCTCAGAATATAATAGAGATGTGCACTATGCCGAATTTGATAATAGACACTGGATGGGTGCATTAATCT
>JBDNFQ010000050.1:0-1090 GCA_041689715.1 Bacteroidia bacterium | reverse complement strand
GTGATAAAATTCATTGCTATAAAGATACTCTTTCTTACTCATACTACCATGAACCTTCTCCCTTTTTTTAGTAGATAGTTTTTAGACAGTCTGACGGCTCATCTCTTACGCAAGCCATTAGACCAATGGTCAGATGGAGTAAATAGAGCTTTTGAGCATATTAACTATCCTCTGTATCTAGAGATGCAAGGGCCTAGCGAGTTTGGAATAGTAGGGGATGCTAAGTTGAGAAATTGGGATAGAAGCCAAGACCTAAAAAGAATAAAAGTACCTACTTTAGTTATCGGGGCTAGGTATGATACGATGGATCCAGAGCATATGGAGTGGATGAGCCGTGAGTTTCCTAATGGAGAATATCTGTACTGTGCTAATGGAAGTCATTTAGCAATGTACGATGACCAAGAAGTATTTTTTGAGGGACTTATAAGCTGGATAAAGAAAGTGGATATTGCTCAGTAGAAGCAAAATTTTGTTGCGGTATACTATGCAAGGGAATAGTTAATTAGAACCTTCGTAATTTATGGCAAATCAGAATCCTAGTCTACAAGAGTTTAGAGATAGAGTATAAGTAGTTTATTTTTTTCGTTATTTACTCTCATTATATGTTCAATATGTTTTAGTCTATCAACCCTAACGCCTACACTTGGAGTTAGCTACATTAGAAGCCCAGCTACCTTTAATGATACAGTAGCTTGCTCTAGTAGTTTTTCTGCTGCGTCAGACAGTTTACTATTTACGAGTACATTTTTTTTGGAAAGGAGCATCTATCATTAATCAAAAGAAGGATGATAAAAGAAGAGCAAGTAGATAAGAGTAACACTCTTTGCCTCTAGACTTTATTTTTTGTTCATCGAGCCGTATAAGGTGAGAGGTTATGGTATCAGAATGTGTGCCAGCTAAGCAATCGAAAAGCAAAAAAAACCTGCATCGTATCTACGATACAGATTTTAAATATGCCACATTCAAGTTACAAACGCAACCCCTGGGTTAAATAATAATTGGTTCATTACAAATATAGGTGTTTCGTAATTGTAGCGTTTTCTAGGTCTATTGTTTAGTATAGTTTCTATCTCCTTTACATAGTCATCAG
>JBDNFQ010000049.1:0-3555 GCA_041689715.1 Bacteroidia bacterium | reverse complement strand
TTGCCTTGTTTTAGGGCTTATCTAATTATTATTTTTTGGGATGAAATAGGGACTTCATTTGAATATAATTCAATGAGATACATTCCGCTATATAGATCCGTTTTGATGAGCCCATTTGCAGGAAAATTAGACTTGAATATTCGTTTACCATTCAGGTCTTTTATGGCATACGTATCTATGTTAGCTTCGGCTTCTATCATCACGTAGAATCTGCCATTGCTCGGGTTTGGATAGATCCGTTGTTTGTATTTCTGTATCGGCTTAGACACCGCGACCACATCATTACATTGGTCTATTATCTCTTGTGTTTCAGATGCAATAGTATTGAGCAGAATAGCTACACTATCGCCAGGGCACTCAGTAGGGCATCCAGTTCTGTGCATACTGATTGTGCTTAGGTTATCTCCCAAAGCATCGGGATGAGGAAAGTATTGAGTAGTGTTTAATTCTTCTTTTTTTAGTTTCCAGGCTAGCAAGTCCTTTAAGCTATTTTGCATATCGGCGGTGGGAGAGGTGAGGTTATAATTGCCAAGTAAACATATACCCATTGTACCTCCATTTTTTGCACAGAAGTGTGCACCTTGTATGTTGTCTTCGTCTCCCTCGTTTTGTGGGTCTCTAGCTGAGAAGATAGAGCCATTAGGAGCTATCACAAAGTTGTAGCCTATGTCATCCCAGCCATTGCTTTCTGTATGGAACAGGTAGATGTTGCGTATGGTATTTACATAGTTGGTGTCTGTGTTGCTACCCGCAGAATGATGTACAATACAGTGTTTTACTCTAGTGGTTTTTCTTCCAGACTTAGGGGGTGGTAGTCCTCTTCTCCATTCGTTTTGTGATATAGTAGGTGGTTTAGTACAATTACTTTTATTTTTGAGATTGGTAGGTAATTGTAGCTGCACAGGTGGAGCATAAAATAACTCTATCTCTATGGATGTATACCCATTACTCTGCAATGTAATATAGCGAGTAGGAGAAGAGAAAACTCGAAACGAAGGGGGCATTTCTACTACATCATTTGAGTATAGTGTGCCAAAATCTATGGTGTCATTTTCGCTGCAAAAAGCAAGCTGAACGGAGGAGTGTGCACTCGTTGTGATTTTAATAGAAGTGTAATCTTGACCTAGGTCTATGTGATAATCAACCTCCTCTATCAAACTAAGATTGAGTTTTTTAAAAAAAACGGGAGAAGCAATAAGTGATGAATCAGCAGCAATCTGAGGTTTTGCGACCATAATACTACGATGACGACTCACCTGAAAAGAGGTGGCGGCATAGCTTAAAGCCAGAATAAAAAGAATTCGTAGATACACAGTTTACTATTTAGTACCTCAAAGATAATGAAGTAAAAGGTTCCTTGTATGCTTACTTACTCACCTACTATATTGAGATGACCCAAGTCATAGCCATTTAGAAAATCACGTACCTGCATCTGACGTTTGCCTTGTAGTTTTATGTTTTCTAGATAGAGTATACCATCGGCACAGGTTACGGCTAAGTAGGATTTTCCATCACTCTTATAGATGCCACTTTTTTGACTCGTTGCTGTGCTTTCAAACCTAGCTTGGAATACCTGCATTTTCTTATCATCAAAAATAGTATGTGCCACAGGGTATGGACTTAGACCTCTTATTAGATTAATAATATTCTCTCCATTTTGATCCCAAGTTATAGCGGTATTTTCAGTGAAAAGTTTTGGAGCTTCTCTTAGTGTTTTAGATGCGTTTTGTGGTATTTCAGCTAGATTTCCAGTGACTAGCTTTTCTAAAGTTTCGAGCACTGCTACTCCACCCAAATGCATTAATTTATCGTGTAAAGTGCCGGCATTATCTGTGCTTTCTATAGCACATTCTTTTTGCACTAGTAAATCACCCGTGTCTATTTCGTGTTTTAGTTTAAAAGTACTTACTCCTGTTGTCTTTTCCCCATTTATGATAGCCCAGTTAATGGGTGCTGCACCTCTATACTGAGGCAGGAGTGAGGCATGCAGATTAATAGTACCCAGTGTCGGCATATCCCAAACCACGACGGGTAACATTCTAAAAGCTATTACTACCTGCAGATCTGCATTGTACGTGGCTAGCTTTTTTAGAAATTCATCGTTCTTAAGGTTTGTAGGCTGTAGGCACGGGATATTTTGCTCCCTAGCATAAGTAGTTACAGGTGTGGCAAGCAGTTTCATGCCACGGCCTCCAGGTCTGTCTGGTGCTGAGATTACGGCTACTACGGTATAACCACTCGTGATTATTTGCTCCAGATGATAGCGAGAAAACTCTGGGTTGCCCAAGAAGATTATCCGTAAGTCTTCCTTACTTTTCACTAGTGAATAAGATTAAATAATCTACCCCAACGGATTCGGCTAAATAAATTTTTATGACGATTGCCATAAATGCCGTCTTGCTCTATACTCATCCATATAAATAAGGCTTTTCCTACTACGTGATCTTCTGGCACAAAACCCCAATAACGAGAGTCAGCACTGCGGTGCCTATTATCTCCCATCATGAAGTAATAGTTCATTTTTACTGTGTACTCTTTCAGCTCTTTGCCATCTAGCATTGCTTTGCCTCCTACTATAGTAAAGGTGGGATTATCCTCGTATTTCTGGATTAGGTCTTTGTAAATCCAAGCTGTAGTCGAATCCATTTTTAATATATCCCCTTTCTTTGGAACATAGATAGTACCATAGTTATCTCTACTCCAAGCAAGTCTGTCTGGTATATGTGGATAGATTTCTGGGTATTTGCCAGCAGGATCTATCTTTGGTGTGATGTCCACTATGCCAGTTAGTTTACTTAGTCCTTCTTTGTTAGCTGCCGATATCCACATTTCATATCCTGCTGCATATTCATTGTAGCCATATTCAGAAATATCTATATTCTCTAGATCCTTACGATCTAATACAGTACTGGTAGTAACTTGATATGACATTTGACCATTTTCTTCTAGAGGAACAGCAGTTCCGTTTATGAAGACTTGCCCATTTACTACTTTGAGGCTATCTCCAGCTATACCAATACATCTTTTGATATAGTTTGTTTTTTTATCTACCGGAAAATCATCTTCTCCTGGATAGTTGAATACTACGATGTCATTGTTTTTAATATTCTGAATACCTGGCAGTCTATAGTACGGCAGTTTTAGAGCCTCAGAATAAGCCTTACCTCCCGTGACAGGAAGTTCTTGATGTACAAAAGGGAATGAGATAGGAGTCATAGGCACTCTTGCACCATAATTAATCTTACTCACAAATAGGAAATCTCCTCTAAGTAGAGATTTTTCCATAGAAGAAGTAGGTATTTGGTATGCTTCTATAAAAAACGTACGAATAAGTGTAGCCGCTATTATAGCAAACATGGCTGCATCTACCCATTCACCGCCGCTGGTCTTTTTGCGATACTTATAGCGGAACATGTAATACACCCAAATAGCTACTTGCCAAAATACAAAATAAATAAGTGGGCTTATAAAGCCAGCATCTGTTTGTGTAAGTAATAAAATAAAAGTGAGAATATTAATGACCGTAAAAACGATATAAAATATTGCTGCTCTTTT
>JBDNFQ010000048.1:0-13478 GCA_041689715.1 Bacteroidia bacterium | reverse complement strand
GATAGATAGAATTTGAATACTTATTATTAAAATCAACTAGTTTTTGCTATATTTGAAATGTAATTTTTCTCAAAAAGATAAAAAAGGGTTCTGTTTTTTTTGAGAAAATTGAAAAAATAAATTTTTAGAACCCACCTTAATGTAGTGTTAGTTTAAAATTCATTAGATTTGTAAGCTATGTTGAATATAATTCAACACATAAAAAATAAATAAAAATCAACAAAAATAATAATAAGATGAGCACAGTAAATAAGGATAAGAAAAGTAAGAGGTTATTGTTTATGATGATTTTTGCGTTATTGTTATTGAACGCAGGGTTGTTTTATGTAATATTCGCTAATAAAAAAGAGGCTGATAGGCAAAGGGTTGAGCTTGTTGATACACAAGCTGAGGTGGCTGAACTGGAAGAGCTTACAGAAGAACTGCGTTTGAACTTAGAATCTAAAACAGGTAAAAATGCACAACTAGACAGTATCATAGCAATGCGAGATGCAGAGCTTCAAGAACAAGTACGTAAGGTTAGAAAAATGCTAAGTAGCGGAAACCTAACTAAATCTGAGCTTGCAAAAGCAAAAAAGGAATTATCTGGTCTTAGAGGGCAGATAGAACAGCTTACTGCGGAGATAGACCAACTTTCTAAAGAGAACCAATTTTTGAAGGATGAGAATTATGTTATTCAGAAACAAGTAGAGGCAGAAAAAGAAAAGGTAGCTGATATGGTGGTAGTTAATACAGAACTAACTAAACAAGTAGTAGTTGGTTCTCGAATCTTCCTAAAAGGATTAGATGTGAAACCACTCAGAGATGCTATTTTTGGAGATTATAAAACTACAGATAAGATAAGTAAGCTAGATAAAATAGATATCTCATTTCAATTAGCTAATAATGATTTGGCAGAAAAAGGTTCGAAGATGCTCTATTTTCAGGTAGTTAAACCTTCTAAGAGTGTGCTTGCCAATAGTGCTGCGGGTTCAGGACAAGCAAGGTTTGATGGTGGAGAAAAGCAGTATACTGTAAAGAAATCTGTAAACTTTCAAAATATGAACGAATCTGGATCATTCTCTATCCCTACAACAGAAGGAATGACTGCAGGTAAATATATTGTGAACGTTTTTAGTGAAGAGCATAAAATGGGGACTGCAGAGTTTACTTTAAAATAAGATGAGTCTTCGCACAGAGAAAATATCTAGGGCACTACAAAGAGATCTAGCCCCGATACTGTCTCGCTATTGTACGGGCATCTTGCCTGGCGAATTAATAACTGTTATAGAGGTGAAAGCCACTGCAGACCTAGGCTTGGCAAAAGTGTACGTAAGTGTTCTTGGATCTAAAGACAAAGAGAAAAGTCTACTAATTATAGAGAAGTATAATAAGGAGTTAAGGCAAGAGTTAGCTCGAGAAATTGGTAAACGTATTCGAAAAATACCGGAGCTCAATTTCTATTTAGATAACTCTATGGATAATGCAGAGCGGATTAACTCTCTTCTTAGCAATTTATAGAAAAGCCAAGTGAGGCTTCCTCTTTTTATCGCATACCGATACTTGTTTTCTAAAAAGAAAATCAACGCTATCAATGTGATTACAGCTATAGCGATGTTGGGTTTTGGAGTAGGTGGATTTGCTATGGTAGTAGTTCTATCTACGTTCAATGGATTTGAAAATATTGTAGAGGAGACAATAAACAACTATGATCCAGACATCAAAATCACCTCAAAGGGTAAAAAGACCTTTGTGTATACTGATACATTAAGGGACAAATTAGAACAAGAAAAATCCGTTGTAAATGTATCTAAATCACTAGAAGAAAAGGTAGTGATAAAGTATGATCAGCATCAGGAAATTGCTAAGATAAAAGGAGTAGACTCGAATTTTGAGTCGAATAAATTTGATTCGCTACTGGTAATAGGTGATTTTGTGCTTGGAGATACAACTAGATCTTTCGGTGTTTTTGGTGGTGGATTGGCAAATAAGCTTAATCTTTTCCCTGGCAGTCCAGAGTTAGTTACAGTATTCGTGCCTCGTAGAGATGTGGCTTATAATTCTTTGAATCCTATGGCGTCTCTTAGTTCTAAATACTTGAGAGCTAGTGGAATTTTTATAGTGCACGATGAGATTGATGGAGAAACTTTTATTACTACTTTAGATTTTGCTCAAGACTTGCTTTCTTACCCCAACTCCATATCCTCTTTGGAGCTCTCTATAGATCAGAATACGGATCCAGCGGTAGTGAAAGAATCACTTCAAGACTTATTAGGAAGCGAATGGGAAGTAAAAACTAGGAGAGAGCTTAATGAGCTGATTTACAAGATATTTAGTAGTGAAAAGTGGTTCACTTTTGCCATTTTATCTTTAGTGCTCATTATCTCATCCTTCAATATTTTCGGGTCACTTATCATGTTAGTTTTGGATAAAAAGAAGGACATAAGTATACTGAAAAGTATGGGTACAACTGAGCAAACTATCAGGAGAGTATTTATGTGGCAAGGTAGCTACATAGCTATCATAGGAGGTGGGGTAGGAGTTTTGTTGGCGTCTGCACTAGTTTGGTCGCAAGAATATTTTGGGTGGTTTACTACGGATAATGCCATGGTTATGGAATACCCTGTAGAGCTCTTGTTTAATGATGTCTTGCTAACCTTTGGAACTGTTGTTTTACTTGGATATATTATTTCTATTTATCCAGCACGTAAAGCGTCTAAAACTCCTATATCAAATATTAACTAATGTGGAATTGGATAAAGTCACGACTAAATAAAGAACCAGACCCGATGAAATTTTTAATAGTAGGATTAGGAAACATAGGCCCAGAGTATGACAATACACGTCATAACATAGGATTCGAAGTGCTAAACCAATGGGTAAAAGAGCACGATGGGGAGTGGGATACAGGTAGACTAGCCAATGTGGCAAAATTTAAATTTAGAGGCAAGCAAATTATCTGCATTAAACCGACTACTTACATGAATCTGAGTGGTAAAGCGGTGAAACACTGGATGAGTGCAGAGCGGATAGCTCCTAAAAATATGCTCGTAATCACAGATGATATAGCCATAAATGTAGGCAAGCTTCGTATCCGTAGCAAGGGGAGTCCAGGAGGGCACAATGGGCTCAAGGATATACAGGCAGAGCTGGGAGGAGATACGTATGATCGCATTCGCTTTGGTGCAGGAGGAGACTACCCTAGAGGCCGACAGATAGAGCACGTACTGGGCCAATGGGCCAAGGATGAAGAGATAGAAGTAGTACTTCAAAAAGATAAAGCGTGTAAAGCGATTGAGTCTTGGATTATAAAAGGACTAAACGGAGCTATGAACGAGTTTAGCAGCTAATAAGTCCTACGAATAATCTGGGCTAATTATTGAAGTTTATAAACTGAAAATAGGGGCAAAGTCACCTTGTACCCCTACTTCAATTCTAATTTAGAGTTTTAGTTCTTTTGTTTCTTAGTATAGCTGGTAAGTGAGACCCGCAGATATGCTATGGTTTAGGTTGAAACCATATTTGTTTACGGAAAATTCTTGACTTCCAGAAGAAAAGTTACTTTGCTCAGGCATTAGATTAGCATTTGCTCTTACATTAAACGCCAAGTTTTGGTTGATCCATTTATAATAGTCAAAGTTTAAATTAATTGTTGATGCGATTCTGTTTTGTTGATATGCCCAATTTTCTATAAGGTCTGGTGAAAGCCTATAGTCATAAAAATTAAGAGCAGGAGTTATACTGGCTATATAATACGTCCTAGAGTTGGGTTGGTATAGATGGCTCCACGTTGCAGAGAGTCTTGCACTGAAATCATTATTAAAATTTGCAGGTTTGTCTCTTCTTATTGGTTCTGTGAATTCAGATTCTGATGTAGAATCTCTTGTGAAATTGCTGGAAAGAGCCGTTCCAAAGGTCAAAGCGGTAGAAAATGACTGTTGCACTTTCCAAGACTTTTGCGTAGTGTTCATATATTCTATAGTAAAATTAGATAGGAGAGATTGACGACTAGTATAGCTTAGATTGTACTGATTTAAAGTGTCTATACCATTTATGTTATTGTCATAGTAAGAGAAGTTTTGCTGGCTTTTTCCTCTACTGCCGCCCAAGCCTATTCCTGGTGTGTAGTAATAGGTCCATCGTTTGCCCGAGGATCTTTCAAGGTTAGTAGCGTACAGAAGGTTGTCATTAATAGTCGAAAAATAGGCGACATCATTTTTAGACTTAAGTCCATTGTTAGCAAGCGTACTGTCCAGCATAGCCAGTTGGTCTATGGTCCTGAATCGAAAGTCTAAATATCGCTGATTTCTAAGATATGTAATGCCATAAGCAACCTGTTCTAATTGGTCGTTGGAGTATGTTATGCCCGTTTTCGTCCTCAAGTCTTCTAGTAAAAAGTGTGAGGCAATGACATCGCTCACATTGTTGAGTCGTCCCTTTCCTCTACCAAAAGATGCAGATATTACTGTAGCGATATTCTGATTTTTGACATTAGAAATGTTAAGAGTTTGACTGTTGGCATCCCTATTGTGCCAATTTATACCAGTAGTCAAATTTGCGTTTTTGCCACGATACTTGAATGAATTATCAGGATTGTAATGACGAGTTTGCTGGTTATAGCGAAGAGATAAGGTATTTATAAGTTGCTTGTCGAAATAATTATTTCCTCCACCGCTTGAGCTCACCCCCTTTTCGTAGTTCCAATTTGTATTGTTATTCAGGCTGATGTTTGTTGACCGCAGTATACTCTCTATATTTTGTGTGCTAAAATAATTGCCCCATAAATCTAGTTTCCCATTTATAGTAGTTCTGTTGTCAAAACTTGAAGGAGTAGTGTTGTTTGGATTATCTTGATTTGAAAATTGATTATTCCCGTTATTTTGGAAGGAAGGATTTAGTATAAAGCCTTTATACTGCTGATATCTAAAATCATAACTATTAATATCATAGTCTTGAGCGAATGTGAGATTGATAAATAGGAGTGTAAAAGTAGTAAGATAGAGTTTTTTCATAATCAATTGAGTCTATGTTTTTTGTTACTCAATTGTCAAGAACCGTACCCGTAAAGAGAAAACACCGCTAATGCGGTGTTTTCTCTTTGCTCTTTTATTTTAATAATCTTAAAAAATGTACAAGAGTGTACTACCTCTTAAACATTCTTCGCTGATAGTTTCTGATTCTTTGTCGATTGCGAGCTGGCACTTCATCATAGAAGCAATTCGTATTATAGTATACCCAGCTCCTATACCTATTGCGGGTCTTGTGGCTCTAAGGTCTATGTCTTTTATTCGGATGCTGCCATTGGAGAGTCCTCCATCTAAATTGCCTAAAAGTCGACTCCCACCGAGAAACAGATTGTACGACCACGAATTTTTATGAAATGACTGACCAAGCCGGTATAAACTTACTGCTAGCGGTGTGCTAAAAAATTGCTACTATTTTCATTATGAGTTATTTAATCTAGGAGCTAGGTGTCTATTTATTTCAGCATAGTGAATCCGTTCCCAGACACTAGAAATACACTAAGCTACAGAATACTTTGAGCTACGTAAGCAGATTATTTAGTGAACATGCGTCGCTGATTTATTTTTGTACTCCGAGTCTTTGGTGGGTTGCGATTATAGTAGCATCCGTCTCCACTTTTACCTCCCAATATGTATTCAAACTTGAGTGAGAGTATATGGTAACTGTCGTTTTTGTCAGGATTGCCGCGTGGTGTTCCTATGGCTCCTTGGGTTGCAGATCTATTTGCTAAAAGTGCAGCCTCAGGTCCTTTTTGTGCTGCTATGGCTGTAGGATCTGCGTATACAGTACTTACATCATCTAAGTAGTCGGTAAATGTTTTTCTAAAGCCTAAATCTAAGATAAGCGATGTGCTCTTACCTAGTCTAAATTTGTACCCAAGACCGTAGGGTATTACCATTTCTAGTTCTGGGTATGGCTTGCTTTCCCCATTCAGGTATTGCCCTTCGGTGCCTAGTGTGCGAAGCTTGTACCAATCGTCATTGAGCTCAGCCTTGGGTTGGTAGTACATGCCTCCTATGCCGCTGTATATATAGAAACGATTGAATCCCTTGCTTCTACTAAATGGCCTGTATTCTATTAAGAAATCTGCTTCTAGTAAATCTGTAAGTATGCATAAATTTCTTTCCACTTGAAAATCTTGGCTTGAGAATTCATCATCAGCATAGAGCCGAGTGACTAAAAAATTAAGCCCGAAACTAAAGCTACCACTAGTGTGTAAATTGAGTCCTATGCCGCCAGCAAGTCTGTTAGACCTGAAATCATAATCGAAAATACCTCGACTACCTATAAAATTACTGCCGCCTAGGTCTCCCATCATATTACTTGCTCCTAAGTAGACATTACCAGACCAATTTACACTTTTGTAAGTCTGAGCAGCACTACCTAAGGTAGCTATGAGTAATAGTAGGGTAAATATTCTTTGCATATACTTATAAAACGGGGGCAATATACAAATATCGACAAGGCGACAGATAGCAAAATCCATATAGAACAATAGTTATGCGAAATGATTACTTTTGATGTATGTCTCGAATCATTTATACGTTAATTATTTTTTTTAGTACGATGAGTGTCTTTGCTCAAAATCATCCTACATGCAACAGTCAGCGGTATAGGGTAGATGTATTTGAGAATGTTAAAGTGACCAAAGGTATAGAATACAGCCAAGCTACTACCATCGGCAGCAAGAGTCAGAAACTCTATTTGGATGTTTATGAGCCAGTGAGTGATATAGCAACAGAAAGACCGGTAATTGTATTAGCATTTGGAGGTAGTTTTATTAGCGGAACAAGAGGTGATATCCAGTTTCTTTGTGAGCGATTTGCAAAAAAGGGATATGTGGTTGTGTCTATAGATTATAGGTTATATGACTTGCCCTTAATTCCCCTACCGACAGAGATAGAAATGCAAGATGTAGTTGTACGTGCTGTCAAAGATATGAAGATGGCACTGCGTTATTTAGATGAGGATGTAAAGGCTAGCAATACATACGGGATAGATATGGATTGGGTATTTGTAGGGGGTATATCTGCAGGAGCTATAGTTGCCAACCATACTGCTATGCTAGATTCTACCGACGAATTTAGCCCAGCTTTAGTTGGTATCATTAGTAATCATTCGCCTATATATGGAATTACAGATAGTGATACAAGTATAAAGATACGTGGTGTGTTAAACTATAGCGGTGGCTTGCACGATGAGTCTTGGTTAGACGCCAATGACCCTCCTATTATCAGCTATCATGATGATGGAGATGGAACAGTGCCATACAAGGGTGGATTTGCTAAAATATTTGGTCAAAATATTATTTATTTAAATGGCAGCTATGTCATGGACAGTGTTGCAAATGATGTTGGGGTGCTAAGTGAGTTGAATACTATAGAAGGTTCGTCAGGACATGTAAGCTATCTTGTAATGCCTTCTAAAACCACTGAGGTGATAGATGGGAGTGCACTTTTTATGTACAATATGATATGTGGAGAGACATCAGATGTGGAAGATTTAGAGGAGATAAAGCCTTATAGTTTTGGTCCAAATCCATGTCAGAATAGCATCGGATTTCATCTGAATGGAATAGGAACTATTGAGATTCTTGACTTAGTGGGAAGAAGTATTTTGAAGCAAAATATAAGTAATTCTGGAGTTATAAATTTCGATCAGGTAGCCTCTGGTCACTATCTAATGCAAATCAGAATAGGTGAAACTCTATTTACGGAAAAGGTAATTAAGAATTAGAAGAGTTTCTCCATTTCTTGTAAAATCTAATTGTACGGTATATCAGAACTGAGTATACGAGTAAAACTATTAACCCTAGCAGCACTTCTAGATTATGGTCAATCCCATTTACAATTATAAGTATTGGAAGAGCCGTAACACCGATTAAATGAACTACAAAAAGGAATAAGAAGAGTGTTTTCTGACTCATCACAAATCTTTCGTCAGTCCCTGCACTACCTTGTAACCGTTAAAGAATTCTTTCGCCACTATCCGAATGAAAGAATAAGCGGGCACAGCTACAATCATTCCGACTACTCCTGCTAGAGAACCCGCAGCGAGTATGACTAGAAATATCTCAAGGGGATGTGCTTTTACACTTTTAGAAAATATCAAAGGCTGAAGTAGGAAGTTATCGAGAGCTTGTGCTACTGCAAATGGAATAAGAGCGGTAAAAACAAAGGAGGTAAGATTTAAATCCGGATGAGCTTCTAACTGTCCCGTAGCCGCCAAACTTACTCCTAAGAGGGCACCCATAAGCGGCCCTACATAGGGTATTATATTGAAAATACCCGCTATAAAACCTATGAGTAAAGCGTTTTTTACACCTAAGATGGTGAGACCTAAAGTGATTACTATCATTACTATACTGATCTGAATGACTACACCTACAAAGTAGCGAGTAAGTAAATCCTTAGTTTCATTAAAGATCGTTCTGATTTTATCGAGATACTTGTCTGGTGTGATACCCGCTACCACATTATCCACTATGCTACCATCTTTTATGAGAAAGAAACTGATAAAGAGAATAGAGAAAGCTGCTATCAAGGAGCCTGTTATGCCGTTCAGTATTCCTTTCACATAGTTGCCTAAGTCTCCCATGCTAAATACATCAGTCACTTCACGTTTGATGATATTTTGGAGTTCAGCTTCGTCTACATTAGCCTTTTTTATCCAAAGGGATACAGATTCTATCTGCGGTTGTATTCTAGCTACTATGTTATCTGCATCTATTTCTGAGATGATGTGTGCCTGCTCTACTACTGTAGGTATAAGAAGCCTGAAGAGTCCAATTATAATAAAGACGAATTTGACTAATACGATACTAGATTTTAACCAATTTGGTATTTCCCAGCCTTTTATTTTGACTTTACTAAGTAAGGTCATAAGAGGACGTGCCAAGAAAGCAATAATCGCTGCTGCGAAAAAATAGTAGATAATAGATCTTACGTTCCATACTATATATCCTAGTATAACTAAGCCAAATAGACCTAAGAAGAGACGAACATTTTTATTTTGTAGCATGTTTATCAGAGCAAATTTCAGTTAGAACTCGGTTAGTTGATTTAGGATGTAAAAAGGCGATCACTTTGCCATCGGCACCGTCCTTTGCTTCTTGATGTATCGCATCAAAACCTTCTGACTGCAAGCGAGCTAGTTCGGCATTCACATCCTCTACGGCAAAGGCGATATGGTGTACTCCTTCTCCTTTTTTTTCTACAAAGGAATGGATTGCACTTGACTCTTTAGTAGCTTGTAAGAGCTCTATTTTTACATCTCCTATCAGAAAGAAAGAGGTGATCACACCCTCACTTTCCACTTCCTCCATCTTGTAGTGCTCGGTGTTTAGCAGTTTAGCAAAAAGCTTATTACTTTCTACTATATCTTTTACTGCTATGCCTATATGCTCTATTTTTTGCATCAGAGCAAAAGTAGTGAATAGTAATTAGTGAAAGTAGGTATACTATTTAGGAAGTCCTAATTTATAGTATTCCTACTTCTTTCATGCATTCTGTCATAATAGAGTAGGTGCGTTTTATATCTGCATCTAAGCCTATAGAGAACCGGATAAGTCCATCAGTTAATCCCATCTCCTTTTGTTCTTCTTCAGGAATTTCTGATGAAGTGGAACTCCCTGGGGCACTAAATAGCGTTTTGTAAAAACCAAGACTAACAGCTAGGTAGCCTAAGTTTTTGTTTTGCATTAGTTCCATAAGTTCATTGGCTTTTGCTAAGCTGCCTACGTCTATTGTAAGCATGCCACCAAAACCATACTCGTGATTTAGCATCTCTTTGTAGATTTGGTGAGATGGATGAGAAGGCAATCCTGGATAAACTGTTTTTAGACCAGCAGCCTCAAATTTTTCAGCTAAATAAAGAGCGTTTTTACTGTGTTGTTGTATTCTGATATGAAGTGTTCTTAGGTTCTTCAAAATAGAAGATGCTCTAAGACTATCCATAGTAGAACCCAAAAGCATACAAGCTCCGGTATTCACATCTCTAAGGGCATTTATAAAATCTTGTGTACCGCACACCACTCCACCTAGCGTATCACTAGACCCGTTAATAAATTTAGTGAGACTATGAATGACAATATCTGCACCCAAGTTTTGAGGTGATACAGAGAGTGGCGAAAATGTATTGTCTACTACTAGCTTTAAGTTGTGCTTTTTGGCTAGTGCAGAGAGAGCCTTTATATCTGCAACCTCGAGTAATGGATTGCTCACACTCTCACAGTATAAAACTTTAGTATTCTTGTTAATAGCAGCTTCTACTGCTTCTAGGTTTGTGATATCTACGAATGAAGTGTTAATGCCAAACCCTGGGGTGAAGTTTTTGAGGAAAGCATACGTGCCGCCATAGATAGTCCTGCTACATACGATGTGTTCATTTGCTTTGCATAACTCTAAAATTACGCCAGTGATAGCTCCCATGCCGGAGGCAGTTACATTAGCTGTCTCCGTACCTTCCATGGCCGCAAGAGCCTCGCCTAAATAAAGGTTAGATGGAGATGAATGTCTAGAGTATAGATAACATCCGTCGGCATTGCCTTCAAATGTATCGAACATTGTTTTTGCAGACAAAAACGTATAAGTAGACGAGTCAGAAATTGAGGGGTTTACTCCACCAAATTCCCCAAAGTACTGAAGATCTTGAATGTTATTAGCTGGTTTAAAATCCATTTGGCAATAATACATCTTATTGCTTGTGAACAACGATGACCTTGGTAGCTATAATTTTAAAATTGATTGATACGTACTGGTGGATTTTGTCATTACCTCTATGTGATATAATTCTGCATTTAGTTGACTGATATCTACTAAAGCAGAATTGCTTGATATTTTTTGTTCATAGACCAGCTTACCTAGAGTGGTGTAAACACGTACTAATGAGATAGGTTCATCTGCTGTGATAGTTAGTTTACCGTTACTTGGATTTGGGTATACCTGAATAGTATTTATTGAAAGACCCTTTGTACTTAGCTCACATGGAGTACAATTACTCCCACCGCAGTCTACGCCTTCTTCATCTCCATTTTGGATATAGTCTCTACACGACCATGAGTTGCGAGTAGTTTCAGATTCGTCTTCTAGATCATCTACTATAGTCTGAACCTCCGTAGAAAGAGAAGTCATGTTTATTGGACTATTTTCGAAAGGGTCAATGGTTAGGTCATAAAATTCTTTAGAGCCATCTGCTAGTTGGATTAGTTTGTACTGAGCATTGCATACAGACCAGTAGTAGTCTGCTCTATCTTTGAATTCCATAAAATTGTAATCTCTGGTGTTTCCAGCATTGCCCGTGAGTAGGTGTTTGAAACTAAGACTATTTCCTAATCCGCCATTCATAGGTACGTCTGCTATATCTAGTATGGTAGCATGTACATCTGTTAGATTAATAAGAGCAGATTCTCGTTCTCCTTTTCTAGTTACTCCTTTCCCAGCTATAATCATAGGCACACCTATACCACCCTCGTAGATGGTGCCTTTGCCGTGACCCGCAGGATAATCCCGGAGTACTTGTCCTCCGGTGCCATTATCTCCTAAGAATATCACAATAGTGTTGTCTCTTTCTTCAGTCGACAAGCTGGCAAGCAATCTATTGATTTCGTAATCCAAAGATTCTATCATTGCGATGAATTTTTGCAAATTATTATTTGTACTAGTTATGGTATACATATGGCTAGGAGGTACATGGAATGGAGTGTGAGGAGCGGCATGTGCAAGCCATAGAAACCAAGGTTTAGTCTGAGCTTGTGTCCATGTTATAGCTTTGTCAGTCAGTGTGGTAGTCACATAAGAATTTTCTTCTGCAGTTACTCCATTCTCGGTTTTGTCCCATACGTCATACGTGTTAGGGAATGCTTCTAAAAAACCAACATAATAATCTGCTCCAGTTTTAATAGGATGGTCAGGATCTACAGGTCTAGAAGAGATATGCCACTTGCCTATCACAGATTTTGCGTAATCTGCATTTTGACTTTGTGTTATTCTTTTGAGTAAAGAAGTGTATGCAGTATCTAGATTTCCTGGAGTGCCTTGAACTCCAGTTTTATTGCCGTGTAGTCCACTCATCATGCTGGCTCTAGTGGATGTACACATGGGCGTACCCCATACATTGTCAAATGAGATACCTATAGCTCGCAAGCTGTCTAGCGTAGGAGTGTTAGGCATCAGAGTAGACTGCCCGAAACTATTTAGAGCATCTCTGCCTAGATCATCTGCTATGATTAGCAGGATGTTTGGTGTCTGAGCCTGAGTAAAATTCGTACTAAGTATAGTAAGTAATAGAATCCAAGTATGTTTTTTCATGTGGAGTATAATTTATGAAGAAAGATGCCCAAAGTTGGGCATCTTTCTGATGGTTTTTTATGCTGTTTTAGCTTATCTGGTGATCACTACTTTTTTGCTAAAAGTAGCATTGCCATCAGTGAATTCAAGGATATAAGTGCCCTCATATACTGTTTGCACATCATAGTATGCTATGGTGCTGCCTGGTCTTACTGTGGTCTGGCTTATCTCTTTTCCCATTATGTCTATCAGTCTTATAGTTACATTGGATGTATTAAGCCCGTTTAGTTGTATGGCTATCAGGTCTGTAGCTGGATTCGGATAAAGTGTGATATCATTGGCCTCTAATCTGCTTATAGAATTAGTAGATGGCGTATAAACAGTTGTAGTTTCAGATACCGTAGTTACTTTTCTGTTCTCTCTTACTCCGTAAAATGTCGGCCCTATAGCATACGGATATGCTGAGTTCCAATTTTCATCTACGGTGCAGAAGTAGGCATATGTTCCTTCTGGGTATTCTGGGGTTACACAGAATCTACCATTGTGCTCGTCTAAGTAAGCCTCGTCTGCATTGCTTTTGAACTCATAATCTTCTCTAAAGTATCCCAAGAAATAAGTACCATCTACTGACGGTCCTGCATCAGAAGTGCTGCCATCAGGCTTAGTAGCACGTGTTGTGATACTCCTAAGACTATAGCCTGATTTTATCCTTACTAGATCTCCGGTTCCATCTTTTTTAGCGTATCCATATGCTCCATATATTGGGAAGCCATCATAAGCATACCCTATCAGAGGTGAGTGACTGTTGCTATCTATAGCATACAGACCTTCTGCATCATATAAATTACATATTTCTGAAGTTGTATTTAGATCTAGCTTGAAGGCAGAAGGGTTTTGGTGATGGTGGTAGTTTCCCATAGCTGGGTGTCCTTTAGCACAATCAAAACCTTCTTTTTCCGCAGGTATGGCATCTCTGTTCCAGTCTTGAGTAGCTCCCATTCCTCCGGAACAAGGTGGATTACCTGGTCCGCCGCATAAAGCTCCAGTAGTAGGATCCCAAGCTACACCATCTCTGTAGTCAAATAGTGCTACACCATTTATGAATATTCCCACATTACCACCTGTGGTAGTCATTAGAGTACCAGTATTTGCAGTTGGGTTTAGTGGGATTTTATAAATACCGTTTTG
>JBDNFQ010000047.1:0-16463 GCA_041689715.1 Bacteroidia bacterium | reverse complement strand
CCCATAGCCAAGTCGTAAAAAACTTTATTGGGACCTATCGTCTCATCCTTATCATTTGGTCCACTGCCGTGCACTAGCACTACTAAAGGGCATTCATTGCATTCTAACGGAATCACCAACTCTCCTGGAATATTGTATCCGTGGCTTTCAAAATTCGTATACTTTTTCCCTGTTCCTAGGTTCTTAGCATACTCTGGGGCTTCATATCCTAACTGAGAAATAAACAGTCCAGATATTTTTCCTTCAGCATTTGTACTAAGTGCCATCTCCAGTGCACCAGCCTCGAACTGTAGTAATCCTTTTTGTTTTATTCCTTCATCTAGAGATGTAGTCTTCACATTCTTAACTTCTTTGTATCGACCAACCGTACTTTCCAGTTGTTCCCAAATCTTGCTCAGTTGCTCTTTACTCACCTTGCTTTTCATGTTATCATCAAAGCACCTGAAGACCTTATTATATTTATGTTTCGCTAGCAATAGCGAAACATCTTGTATACTAGTTTGTGCAAATACTGAAGAAGAAAGCACTATAAATAAGAGTGTTATGTTTCTCATATAGTCGGCAAATATACGCTTAGACCTTGTCAAATCGTCTGAGCTGCTTTACAAACACCGCCATATCCTTAGGATACTCAGCTACAATACTAAGTAGAGTTCCATCCATATCTTCTAGCTCCAAAGAGTATGCGTGTAGTGCAAATCGCGAAATCATAGGTGATTCCTCATTGGTTTTATTGGGAGTGAAATTCTTTTTAATCTTAGACAGATAGGGCAGCTTGCCTCCATAAATTTCATCAGCTGCTATGGAAGCATTTTGAGAACCTAGGTGAATTCTAATTTGGTGTTGTCTTCCACTTATTGGCTCACAGCTTATCAGGCTATAATGCCGAAAATTTTCTATCGTATTAAAAATCGTCTTACTTGCTTTTCCCTTCTGCTTATTTATAGCACTTCTTCCACTACGGGTAGTGATCAAGGGTAAGTCCACCACTAAATTTTCAAACTTATGAATCCCATCAGCCACCGCATGATAGATTTTATGTACTCTCCGTTTTTCAAATGAAACTGCTGCGTGACTATATGCTTTGGCGTGCTTAGATATAAGCAAGATGCCACTAGTCTCTTTATCTAATCTATGGCAGAGTTGATAAGCAGGATTATACTTTTTGGCCAATTCTATTACCGATTCGGCCTCTCCTAGCCTCTCATGCAAGCTCGCTACTCCGGCAGGCTTGCTTATAGCGACGTAGTTATCATTTTCGAAAACTATTTGATCTTCAAATTTTATCCTTTTCAATTTTTTAAATAGGCTAAGGCTTCATTATACGATAAGGTTTGTTGTTCCCCTTTTATTAAATTTTTGACAGTGAGATTGCCCGTAGACATTTCTGTATCTCCCACTACAAGTGCATATTTTACACCTATTTTATTGGCGAAATCAAATTGCTTATTTATTCTTTTTAAATCTGGAAACACAATAGCTTGTAATCCATCCTTTCTCAATCGGGAGGCTAATTGTACTGCATACACTTGCGAAACTTCATCAAAATGACATAAAAGAATACTCTGATTTGTGTTCAGGTTATCAGGCCAAAGTTCGGAAGTTTCTATTATTTCATAGATTCTATCTATCCCAAAACTTATACCTACTCCTGAAACATCCTTAAGTCCGAAAACTCCAGTCAAGTCATCATACCTTCCACCTCCAGAGACACTCCCCATACCGCTTTCTGGCACTATAGCCTCAAAAATACAACCCGTATAGTAGTCTAGTCCTCTAGCAAGACTTAGGTCTAGCTCTACTCTTATATCTAACTTATTTTCTCCCAAAAAGGCGAGCACTCTAGCCAAATCATCTATAGCATTTTGTGCAATTGGATTATTATTAAAAGCTTTAGCAAAAACAGACAAATTTCCTGTGGTGAGCTCAGCATTGTCTATAATGGCAAATAATTGCTTGCACTTACCCTCGTCTATTCCATAAGCCGTGAGTTCTTTTATCACTCCATCCTCACCTATTTTATCTAATTTATCTAAGGTACTTGTAAATTTACCTACCGGGAAATCAATGTTTAACTCATCAACCAACGCTTCTAAAAACTTACGATGATTCACTTTTAGTACAGCATTTGGCAGGCCTAAACCGACAAATACCTCATTGTAAATTTGAATAAGATCGGCTTCGTGTAGCAAAGAGTTTGAACCTATGCAATCTGCATCGCACTGGGTAAACTCTCTAAATCTTCCTTTCTGTGGTCTATCTGCCCTCCATACATTTTGTATTTGGTATCTGCGAAAAGGAAATGTAATATCATTACGATGTTGCACTACAAATCGTGCAAAAGGAACGGTAAGGTCATACCGTAAACCTAGCTTAGACTCTCCTGCTATCCACGCTCCAGGCAGGAGTTTTTTTAGGCCTTCTGCTTGCTCACTTGTCACCTCTGCAGCTAGTTCCTTATTACTTCTTATTTTATACAGTAATTTGTCTCCCTCTTCACCATACTTACCTTCAAGAGTATCTAACTTTTCTAAAGCAGGTGTTTCTAAAGGTTCAAACCCATATTTTTTGTAGACTGTTTTTATGGTGTCTAGAATGTACTCCCTCTTCCTCATTATTTCGGGACCAAAGTCCCTTGTTCCTTGCGGGTTAGATGGTTTTTGCATTGCGGCAAATGTACATTACTACGGTTTAAAAAAAATTATTAACCATCCGATAGTTATATTTTTGGAGGGATAATTTAAGCGAGTCCAACATACTCTGGCTCTTCTTCTTATTCTCAGAAGCCAAATCGTGAATCTGTTTGCGATCTTCTATATAATTATATAGTTTTAGATTATTTCCCCCACTCCATTCCAGGGTGAAGCTATCTGTAGTATATACAAAAACATTACCATCATAATGAGTAATATGAGAACTGACTGAATCTAGTAAAGATGTACCTGCCGTAACCTGTCGCGGCACCCCTGCTAACGCTTTTATAGTACTACTAATATCTATATGCTGCACAGGTCTATCCACTTTGTAAGGAGATAAAATTTTAGGAGCATATATCAGTAACGGTACCTCATATTTTCCCCTGTATGATTTATATGTTTTAGTCTCATTGATAGACGTATGATCAGCCGTTATTATAAAAATAGTGTTTTGAAACCATGGTTGGGTTTTAGCATTCTCAAAAAACAAGCGTAAAGCCTCATCTGTATAACCAACTGCCTTATGTATAGGTAATGTGCCATCAGGCAATTCACTATACTTGCTAGGCACAGTATAGGGGTGATGACTACTTAGAGTAAATACAGTAGAAAACCACGGTGAACGTTGTTCACTAAGCTTATTATTTACAAATTGGAGAAATGGCCCATCAAATATACCCCACGTACCATCAAAATCTTTCAAATCGGAGTACTGCTGCCTACCATAATATGCATCTAACCCTTGTGCGTAAAGAAAGGGTCTAAAACCCATAGATTGTTCATCAGCACCGTGAAAGAACGAAGAATAGTAACCCTGATTATGTAGAGCTTCTGGCACAGATTCAAAATCTTTTTGCGTGTACAATGACCCAATTAACGGCTGTTTCATTAGTGCTGGTATACCTGCTAAAACTGAGGCTACAGCATCCATAGATTTTAATCCATTAGCATATGCATTAGAGTAATAAATAGACTGAGTAGCAAGATAATCGAGAAAAGGAGTGTATGAAAGTCTGTTTTCTAAATTACCTCCCGTATATTCCTTCCCAAAACTTTCCAATAAAACAAGACAAATATTAGGCTTGGGGATGATCGTTTTTTTGTAAATTTTAACATCTGGAGCGAGAGCTTCCTGTAATATTTCTTCATCAAAATAAGCTATATATTCAATCTCATTTTTACCATAAGACTCTAAAAGCACATATACAGGAGTAATAGCTGTAGTAGCCTCTTCGGTAGATAGATTTGAATAGGCATCCAAAGAGTTGAGCGGTTTGAGTGAGAAACCCCCACGAGCTAAAAAAACTAAGAGTACAAGAGAAGTCACACAGAAAAATATTCGATTGATACCTGAAATTTCTAATCGAAGAGAAAAATAAAACTTATAAAGCCCAAACACAAATACTATCGCCAAAATAATCGCAGGCCAATACGCAATTACATATCCCCACAAGATAGTAGGCTCTTGCCCCTGAATCAACTGAAAGAGCCCTGTGCCCAGTATAGATTTACTGGTAGGAAAATAAAATACCGCTATTAGGCCAAAGACCAAGGCAGATAAACTAAGCAGAGAAAATAAGAAAACACTAAGCCCGTGTGTGAATCTATTTTTGAGGAACAGACTGATACCTGACACTAAAAAAAGGGGCGAATACCATATAGCCATTGTCTTAAGGTCGAATCTAGTTGTATAGAATAAATAATTCAGCCAAGAACGAATAACAAGCGATTCGTCCATAGAAAACAGTACTATTCTACTCACCCAAAATGGAATAATAAGGATAAGGACGAAGCCTAAAATTCTTATTATATTTTTTATACTACTTTGCACTTGAAAATACTGCAAATTATGTTAAATTTGCAGTCCTTCAAAAGAAAAGCTCAATAAAAAATTGAGTTAGTTTAATTAAGGGAACATTAAACAATATAAAGAAATAAGAAATGAAAAGCGAAATACATCCAAGTAATTACAGATTAGTTGTATTCAAGGATATGTCTAACGGCGAGCAGTTTTTAACAAAATCTTGTGTTGACACAAAAGAAACCGTAAAGCACGAAGATGGTAATGAATACCCTGTTTACAAGTTAGAAATTTCGAGTTCATCTCACCCATTCTATACAGGTAAACTAAACTTTGTAGATACTGCAGGTAGAATTGACAAATTCAACAAGCGTTACGCAAAAAAGAAATAAAATTTATAAACTTTTAAAAATCAAAAGGCTCTCTATATTTGGAGAGCCTTTTTTTATGAATATAATTTTATTTGACGACAATGGGAGAGCCAATCTTCTTCCCCTTTGCTACACTAGACCTTGTGGTGATATTAGAGTAGGTATACTTACCATAGCAAAAAAATGGGAATACCATTTAACAGCAAAAATGTCATTTCTTACTCAAGACTATCTGTCCATAAAATTTCCCACCCTATATTCTAAAGAGAATTACTATATCAATGGGAGATTGCTGGTAAATCACTCCATATTAGAGTTAATAAAAGAACTACAAACGGGTGACTCATTACATCAAGATGGGAATATACTAGCACACAAATCTTCAAAAAAATATAAGAACTATAGCTCATTAGACGAGGCTTGTACTAGCAGAACTGAAATAAAAGGTGATTCCCACCTGATTTCCTTTACACACGATATTTTTTCATTAAATGGTCAGCAGATTCATGCTGATTTTGATATCTTAACTGCTGGCAGAAACAGCGAAGAGGCTTCTAAAACAAATACACTAATAGGCGATAATATATTTATAGAATCAGGTGCCAGCATAGAAGCTGCTGTGCTTAACAGTACAAAGGGTCCTATATACATTGGTAAAAATGCAACTGTAATGGAAGGCAGCCTCATCAAAGGACCTTTCGCTCTTTGCGAAGAATCAACAATCAAAATGGGATCTAAAATATATGGAGATACTACGGTGGGGCCTCAGTGTAAGGTAGGAGGAGAAGTAAGCAATAGCGTCTTTTTTGCCAATAGCAATAAGGGACATGATGGATTTATTGGCAACTCTGTAATAGGAGAATGGTGTAATCTGGGTGCGGGTACTAATAGTTCAAATCTTAAAAATAACTATGCGGAAGTGAAGTTGTGGAACTACCCCAAGAAAAGATTCACTAAAACCGGATTGCAATTTTGCGGTTTAATAATGGGTGACCATAGTAAGTGCGGTATTAATACTATGTTTAACACAGGAACCGTTGTTGGAGTGTCAGCGAATATATTTGGTGCAGGATTCCCAAGAAACTTTATTCCTTCTTTCACCTGGGGCGGCTCCTCGGGTTTTGCAACTTACTCACTATCAAAATGCTGTGAGACAGCTAGATTGGTAATGGAGAGAAGGAATGAGACATTTGATGAAATAGAAAAAGATATATTAGAAAAAATCTCCCAAACATCTGAAGAATTTAGATTTTGGGAGAACAAACCATTACATACATGAGACAAAAAATAATAGCTGGAAACTGGAAAATGAACCTTGATCTAGATCAAGGGAAAGAGTTACTAATTAAAATAATTGACGCAGATGTCAATACAAATTGTGTGAGCATTATTGCTCCACCTTATATTCATCTCAATAGTTTTAAAACATTGCTTTCACATACTAACATAGCCCTTGCAGCTCAAAATTGTCATCAGCAAGACTCTGGGGCTTATACAGGAGAAATATCCGTAGAGATGCTAAAGAGTGTAGGTGTAGATTATGTAATTCTAGGGCATAGTGAAAGACGAGAATATTTTCACGAGGACAGCATTTCAATTTCCTTTAAAGTGAAAAATGTAATAACTCACGGTCTACGACCTATATACTGCTGCGGTGAGACATTGGCAGAAAGACAAGATGGCGAGCATTTTATCACCATAGAAGCACAAATAAAGCAGGGACTCTTTCATCTGAATGAAATGGAACTACTAAATTGTGTTGTAGCATATGAGCCTGTATGGGCTATAGGAACTGGGGAGACAGCTTCACCAGAGCAAGCACAAGAAATGCATAACTTTATCCGTAAAACTATTGCTCAAGAATATGGAGAAATAGTAGCCGATAATATTAGTATTCTTTATGGAGGTAGTGTAAAACCAGCTAATGCAAAAGAACTATTTACCTGTCCAGATATAGACGGAGGTTTAATAGGAGGAGCAGCACTAGACGCAGAGAGCTTTAAAGCTCTCACAGATAGCTTTTAACCTGATTTCGACTATTCTTTTGAGATGCAGATTTTCATAAAACCTTGGAGGCGATAGGTTTTATGGAGAATACAGGTCGATTACATCTTTAAATAGCTATTTTCTTCCTAAAACTGTCTTGGAATAGCTCGCTATTCCTTCACCACTCTCACTCGAAACTCACTATTTAAAAATGTTCTGAATCCAACATAATAATCGAAATCAGGTATTTAAGAAGCACTAAAGTTACTAAAACAAGTAACCAAGCCCAATTGCTAGTTGATCTAAAGGTCGGAAAGAAACTCGTTGATCGCTATCGTTTCCTGTCCCTTCGTACTGTTGTAAATTTATATTCAGGTTTGCTCTACTCTCTAATGAGAGTCGTATGTTATCAAGAGGCTGATAAGAAACTCCTACCAATGGTTTAATACCTGTGCTCCAGTAGTAACCGTAATAATCTTGGCCTTGAACTCTATTGAACGCTGAATTAAAGTAAAGATCAGAAGCCATATACAAGTTTACAAATTTTACATCCATTATTGATAGGTCTTTTTGAATACCTAATGAAATATCGTACTGTACCGTGCCACTATTCGTAACTACCGTATCTGTGCGAGTTTCTTTATCTGTTTGTACAAATATTCTTAAACCAGCTCTCAAGTGTAAGTCTGCCTTTGCACTCTTTCGATACAAAAACTGATAACTACTTTGCTGATTTAACTTCAGTGGAGCTACAACTAGAGCTACTTCATTATTTAACTTTTGTGCTAGTACAGTTAAGGAGGTCGATAAAACTATGACGATTAAAAGTATAAATTTATTCATTTTTAATTGTACAATTATACACAAAAAAAAGGGCTTCAATTTTCATTGAAGCCCTTTAATATATTATTGCTATTCTAGGTGTACTATTTACCTAATTGATTCAGGTCAATTCTTCTAGTACTATATTCTACTCCAGAATCTGATGAGTAACCAGTACTGATTCTACTTCTTTCAATTCCGTAGTTAGCTTCTAGGTGATCGACAATAGCATTTACTCTCTTATAAGCTAATTGCTCGCCACTTTTACTTGCAGTATATCCTACAGCTGAAACACTTAAGCCTGGGCAAGATTTCATTTTCTCTGCTATTGTGTAAAGAACACCATAAGAAGTAGGAGAAATTCTTGAACTGCTATTATCAAACACAATAGTGGGTAACGTTATGTTGTCACAATCACAGCAAGCGTTATTACCCACGCCTACAGCCTGTCCTCTAACATTTACAAGAACATCACTAGCAGAATTAGGTTCTTCATCTAGACAGTTGGGCACACCATCTCCATCAGTATCCAAAGCAACTCCGTTTCCGTCAACTTCGTCACAAATAGAGAAAGGTTGCAAATCTATACAGTCGATAACGCCATCACCGTCAGAATCCATAGCTTTTCCGTTTGGCCAAACTTTATCACATTCTGAGTCAGCTTCTTTATCTTTAAAATCATCCACACCATCACCATCAGAATCTTCAAGTAACGTTTTAAGTTTATTCGTATTTTCTTTTATGCTATCAAGGTCTGCATAAATAGTTTCCATTGGGTTCAACCAATCATAATGTTCATCTTGACCTTTGGCTCCAAGCTTAACAGAAGCCTGAATTCCTAACAGGGTATACAAATCAGCATATTTATTTCTGAATGTAGGGAATGAGAAACCATCTATTGCATCAGAACGAGTCCAGTGCGTTCTCAACTCCAAACCCAAATCTAACCATTTACCAAAGGTTCTTTTAACACCGAAACCAAAGGGAATAGTTAAGTTTCTTCCAATGTAGTAAGTCTCAGCATTTTCTAGGGCAGCATTATTAGCATTAAAATCCGCTTGTGACATTTCGTTATCATTAACATCAAAAGCCTGAAAATACTCATCTCCCCAAGCTTTGTAGTAAGCTAAGGCATCCGCTTTTGAATCACTCCCTTCGAAGGTTCCTTTCACATCACTCCAGATAGTACCCAGGCCAAAGAAAGTAAACAACTGTAACTTTCGAAGAGGCCTAAGGAAAGAAATATTCCCTAAAGTGTAAACTGCTGTCAGGTTTAAATTCTTGAAATTATTAGTAAATACATAACTATCTTCACTTGGACCTATGTTACTAGCACCTCCTGTAGGATTTTGCTGACTAACGACATTTGAATTATACCTGCCGTCTTTCGTATTATTAGAAAATTTATGATCTGTACGTCCACCTTTTAGAACCCCTATATCACCACTAAATTTAAGTCCAAAAGACTGAGAAATAGAATACTTAATATGAGCTCCACCGGATAGTCCAAGTCTAGAACCATCAGCGTCACCATTAAAAAGCGTAGGGCTCATTTGTACGCCTACTGACCACTTTTTTGAAGGTCTGAATTTCGAGAAATAGTTATCTATTTGAGCTTCCGAAGTTGTAAAGCCAAAAAGGATAAGAACCACTAAATTTAATTTCAATTGTTTCATAAGGTTATTTTTTAGTTTAAACAAATATTTTAAAACGCTCAAAAGTTACGCTAAATTTAATAACAAAAGGAGGTTTATCTTATAATTATACTTATTTTGGCAAATTTTCTTAACCCAAATTGGAAAATAGGAGTTGCTTTTAGAAGTAATATCATATCTAAATGTACTATAAAATGAGATTCTCTCTCTTGAATTAATTCTTCATTGAAATACATATCCTTTATCCTAAAAAGTCTATTAATATCCGAATCTTGTTTCAATTTAATAGATAGCTTATCTTCTACTAATTTTCTCATTTCTAGCATCTTAGTCTCTATTTTATTGAATTTCCCATCTAGTGAAAATCCACTAAAAGTTTCTTTAATCAATGCATTGTAATCAGATATAGCATTTTTGATTACTTCATGTTTATGGGCTAGTACTTCTGTAAGAACATTAAACTCTTCACTATTCTGTTTACCTAAATTTTCTTTGGAATTAAACAACTCCGTAATCATATGGTCAGAAAGGGACTCAACTCTCTTTGCCGGAATTAAGATATTTGATTTCCGTAAATGAAAGATGGGTAAGGCGACACTATAATTATCAAACATCCCTTTTAGCTGCATCCAATATTTTAGCTCACTTGCTCCCCCTACATATACCAAATTTGGTAAAATCCATTCTTGATATAATGGCCTTAATGCAGCATTGGGACTCATATTATATGCGTTGATTGGCTCCGAAAATGAGTTGTTTATTTTTATACGATCTCCTGAGCTCATGTCAAACAGGTTGCAATCTCGAATCACAAGTTGTTGATTATACCCCGCCTTTACCAACTTCTCCGTCATTTCATTAAGAGCTTCTGCATTCTTAGAGGCTATCTCATCACGAAAAACTGGCAGAAAACTCTCTTTTAGAACCTTATCATCAGCATCTAAGATTACAAGTCCTGTATCGTTAAAATAGGCATGTAATATGCGTCTGAAGGCTATCGATAAATTAGCAGCAGTGACGTATTCACGTTTGCATAGTTTCACAAAAGACAATTGCTCTTCAGATAGATTGAAATCTTTTTCAATTTGTTCGAAAACTTCCTTTATCCCGTCAGTCTGCATTCTACCCACCGGACCCTTTTGATTAGTTTCCCATTTTATTGACTTCCCGTATACCTTTATTTCACTTATTTCTTCTAAGTCATGATCTTCGCTTGCCATCCAAAAAATAGGAACAAAGTGATGCCCTGGAGACTCTTTTTTTAGTTCTTCTACAATAGCCAAAACATCCAGAATCTTATAAAGAACATAAAGCGGTCCCAGACCTATATGTATTTGCTGACCTGTGGTTACCGTATACGTATTAGAATCAGAAAGAGCCTCAATATTTTCCTTAACCCTGTCATCTAGCTCTAGCTCAGCAACAGAATACTGCTCCTTTAATACGGCTACAAGATTATCTCTTTTGTCCTGAGCAAAATTTGACTTAGCGTCTATTGCACTTTTTAAAGATGATATAGAAGGTGCGTAAGTATGAAAATCAGAAAGTTTCCCATCATAATAATCGGATATAAATTGAGATGCGAAAAAGGTCTTATCCCGATCAATCTCTAAGTACTTCATTTACTTATACACGTTTAGCGATTAGGTCAAATGCTTCAGCTTCTACTATTTTTGCTTGTATAAAGTCGCCCACTCGCATATATCCATTGTCTAATGGAATTAACACTTCGTTATCTACTTCAGGAGAGTCATATTGAGTTCTTCCCATATAGAAGTCTCCTTCTATTCTGTCTATTAGCACTTTTTGTTCTGTACCTACCAGTTTCAGATTATTTTTGAATGAAATATCGTACTGCATACCCATTATTTCTTCTGCTCTTGCTGCCTTTACCTCCTCAGGCACGTGATCTTCTAAAGTACCTGCATGCGTACCCTCCTCATGAGAATATGAAAATACACCGAGTCTATTAAACTCGTAGCGTTGTACAAATTGCTTTATTTCCTCAAAATCTTGCTCATATTCGCCAGGGTGTCCCAATAGCAAAGTAGTTCTGAGTGCTATGCCACTTACCTCAGCTTTTATTCTATCCAAGACCTCTTCCGTTCTCCTTTTAGTAATACCTCTTCTCATTGTCTTGAGCACATTATCAGAAATATGCTGAATAGGAATATCTAGGTACTTGCAAATATTAGGTTTGCTGTTCATTATCGGCAGTACTTCAAACGGAAACTTAGATGGATACGCATAGTGTAACCTAATCCACTCTAGTCCTTCTACATCACTCAATCTGTCCATGAGTTCGTGTAGTCTTCTCTCTCCATATAAGTCTATACCGTAGTATGTAGAGTCTTGAGCGATGAGCATAATTTCTTTAACCCCATCTCTCACTAAGTTTTTTGCTTCTTGCACTAGGTCTTCCATAGACTTAGAGACGTGCTTGCCTCTCATTAATGGGATAGCACAAAACGAGCAAGGCCTATCACATCCTTCGGATATTTTCATATAGGCATAGTGCTTGGATACTGAAGAAGTTCGCTCACCAAGCAGTTCTTTTTTATAATCTACACCCACATGCTTTAATAGCTGGGGAAGCTCAAATGTCCCATACCACTTATCTACCTCCGGTATTTCTGGCGAAAGATCTGCCTCGTATCTCTGAGATAAACACCCTGTTACAATAAGTTGCTTAATATTACCCGCCTTCTTTTCTTCTGCATAAGCTAGTATTGTATCTATACTCTCTTGCTTCGCATTATCTATAAAACCACACGTATTTATAATAATAGTGTCTGCACCTGCAGCATCTTCGTGCACTGCTTGGATTCCGCCATTGGCTAGTTGAGATTGAAGAACCTCAGAATCTACCGTATTTTTAGAACAGCCTAAAGTGACTATCGAAACCTTATTCGTTTTATGTGATTTTGTTTTCATATTAAGAAAATAATGAGTTTACAAAGCTTTTGCCATCGAATAGTTGCAAATCATTCATCTGCTCTCCTACTCCTATATATTTTACGGGTATACTAAATTGATCGCTTATACCAATTACTACACCTCCTTTTGCTGTACCGTCTAACTTAGTAAGTGCTAATGCAGTCACCTCTGTAGCTGCAGTAAACTGCTTAGCTTGCTCAAAAGCGTTTTGACCTGTAGACGCATCTAATACTAAAAGCACCTCATGAGGTGCGTTTGACACTTGCTTATCCATAACTCGTTTTATCTTAGAAAGCTCATTCATCAGATTCACTTTATTATGTAAACGACCTGCTGTATCTATAATTACAACATCCGCATTTTGCTCTGCACCATACTTCACTGCCTCAAATGCTACTGCAGCCGGATCTGTGTTCATACCCTTAGCGACCACCTCTACTCCTACTCTTTCTCCCCATATCTTTATTTGGTCTACTGCTGCTGCTCTAAAAGTGTCGGCAGCACCTATTACTACTTTTAAACCTTGCTGCTTAAACATATGAGATAACTTGCCAATAGTTGTAGTCTTACCTACTCCGTTTACTCCTACTACCATGATTACATATGGTTTGGTATCCGGGTTTTTTATTGGCTTTTCTGTAGCTACTAGTAAATCTGTAATTTCTTCTTTTAGAAGTTCATTGAGTTCTTTATCACCTAGATATTTATCTTGACTTACCCGAGCTTCTATTCTTTCTATTATCTTAAGGGTCGTATTTACACCTACATCTGAAGCTATAAGGAGCTCCTCCAGCTCATCCAAGAATGCCTCATCTACCGTACTTTTACCTACTACTACTTTAGAAATTTTAGTAATAAAGGAACTTCTAGTCTTTTGCAAGCCTTCGTCTAGCTTTTCTTTTTGCTCCTCAGTAGGTTTTTTCTTGAAAAAATCTAATAATCCCATGGTTGTTAAAAATAAAAAAGCTTCCCATTATATATAGGAAGCTTTTCAATATTAAAATATTTTTTAGATAAATTATTGCTTCAAAGCTTCTTGTACTGCTTCAGTAGGCATCATTTCTTCTCTAAAAGAATAAGCACCTGTTTTAGGTGACTTTACACATCTTATTACTTTAGCCCAATCTCTTCCAGATCCAGCTACTTTCAGGGTTGCTACTACTTTCTTTGCCATCTTATTTTATCTCTTTATGAAGTGTTACCTTTTTCATAAACCTATTGTATTTTTTAAGCTCAATACGCTCAGTTGTATTTCTCTTATTCTTAGTGGTGATGTATCTTGACATACCAGGTACGGTAGAACCTTTCTGCTCAGTGCATTCTAAGATTACCTGTACTCTATTTCCTTTCCTTGCCATGGTTTATATCTTTCCGTTTTTTAGTAGACTATTCAAACAAGCACTGATACCTTTTTTATTTATAGTTTTTAGGGCAGATGTACTCACTTTTAGAGTAATCCACTCATCTTGCTCAGGCAGATAGAACCTTTTAGTTTGAAGATTTGGATAAAATCTTCTTTTCGTTCTTCTTTTTGAGTGGGAAACGTTGTTTCCAGCTAAGGCTTTCTTGCCTGTTAAATCACATACTCTCGACATTCCTCTGTTTTTTAGGGCTGCAAAGATGTTAATTAATTTTCATTTAACCTACATTAAGGATACAAAAGATACTTTTTTCTCATCTCCTTATAATTCTCCAATTCCGGTTGCCAAGATTTCCGTATTTCTTCTTCCGAAACGCCTTGCTCTACTTGACTCTTGAGCGTTTCGTCCCCTGTTAATTTATAGATGAAACTTTTAAAATATTCGCCATCTTCTGCTCTATTACTTTTATAAAACTCTATGAGCCAATTAAGATGAAGATATCCTTCGCTAAAAAAGGTAGAATCCTGTGTATCGTTAACCATATAACCGCCGCATTTTTCACCTTCGTGCTTGGGTTGATCAGAAACACCAGGAATAGATCTTGGAGTAAAGAAATAAGGACCCTCAAATCCGGGTCTACCTACTACCTGAAACGGACTATCTGTGCCCCTTCCTATACTCACATTTGTTCCTTCGAATAATCCTAAGTATGGATATAAGTATACCGAGTTCATATTGGGCAAGTTTGGCGATGGTTGAATAGGAAGCTCATACAGCAGCTCATGACTGTAATTACCACAAGGCACTACCGTTACGTCACACTGAGAGCCCTCTTTTAACCATTTTTCGCCATTTATCATACCCGCTAGCTCTCCTACTGTAAGTCCGTGAACTATAGGTATGGGATGCATTCCTATAAAAGATTGATACTCCATATTCAATGTAGGGCCGTCTACATAAAATCCATTCGGATTTGGTCTGTCGAGTACCACTACTTTTTTACCTTCTTCGGCACAGGCCTCCATCACATAATGCATAGTAGATATGTATGTATAAAATCGTACCCCAACATCTTGAATATCAAAGAGTACGATATCTACATCTGCCAACATTTCTTTAGAAGGCTTTTTGGTAGAGCCATATAATGACACTACTGGAAGTCCCGATTTTTGATCGATACCGTTTTTTATAATAGCCCCTGCACTATGATCTCCTCTAAAGCCATGCTCTGGAGCAAATACTTTTTTGATATCTACTCCTAGTGCTCTAAGGGTATCTACCAAATGTGAATTGCCGACTGTACTGGTCTGATTCACTACTAAAGCAACTCTTTTCCCTTGGAGCAATGGCAAATACTCGCCAAATTTTTCTGCCCCTAGTACGATTTTTTTACTTGCGACTTCTTGTGAAAGGCTCTTTGTTTCAGTGTAGTTTTCTGTTTTTTTGATTTCAGAAGACCTGCACGAAACAATTATTGCCATCAAAAAAGTAATTAATACTGCTTTCCTCATTTATGTTTTAAACTTGCGAGGTCAAAAGTATGAAATTAGGATACTACATAGCAAAAAGATTGAGCCTAAGTAAGCAACAGTCTTTTACTAAAACGATCACTACACTAGCCATAGCTGCTATATCTCTGAGTGTCTGCGTGGTTATTTTGGCATTTGGTATCTTACTGGGTTTTAAGAAGGAAATACGCGAAAAAGTACAAGGCTATGCAGGCGACATCAATATCACCAGATACCAACTTGCTACAGGTTCTGAGACCAATAATTTTAACATTGATACCTCCTTTCTGAAGCATCTAAAAGCAGAACCCTATCTTATTTCTGCATATCCCTTTATAAATAAGGCAGGTATTATAAAATCTGACTCTACATTGGAAGGTATAGTGCTGAAAGGTTTTCCTGGAGACTACGACTTTTCTTTTTACCAAAAACACCTAAAAAGAGGCAAACTCCCAGCATACACTGACAGTATAGACAGCTATGACATTTTATTATCTGAGTATACCGCTACTATAATGGGAGTAGATACTGGTACTCGTCTTAATTTGTATTTCATAGACAATACGGATGTACGGCAGCGTAGACCCAAGGTAGTCGGCATATTCAATACTGGACTGCAAGAATTTGACAAGCAGTTTGGAGTAGCCCACCTCAGAATGTTACAAAGGATTATTGGTCAAGACTATACAATAGCTGGTGGATACGAAGTCAAGGTAAAGGATTTTGACAAAGTAGATGAAGCAATAGTTTCCATTACTCCGTTTTTGGATTACAACTACGCAGTACAGTCCATCAAAGAACTGTACCCAACTATTTTTCAATGGCTAGACTTGGTAGATACTAATGTGATAGTAATCATAGTACTAATGCTGATAGTGGCCATCATCAATATTATCACTGTTTTACTTATTCTTATAATAGAACGAATACCTATGATAGGTCTACTAAAATCTATGGGTTCTCCTACTCGTCAGGTGATGAGTATCTTCAATTGGCAGGGAATGTTTATCCTTCTTGGAGGCTTGCTGCTAGGCAATTCCATTGCTCTTGGGGCTGCTTTTTTACAAAACAATTATAAACTGATTGGCTTGCCGGCAGACACGTATTACATGGATGCTGTTCCGTTTTACTTACCTATTCAGTATCTACTTCTTATTAATATAGGAGCTCTAGCAGCCTGCTATCTGTGCACCTATATTCCTGTGAGAATGATAAGTAAAATTACTCCTGCTCAGAGTATTAGATTTAGATAAAGAAGTGAATTTATTTTACAGTGTCAATAAGAGCCTACTTCTGAGGCACATTGACATAATCAAAAGGACAATG
>JBDNFQ010000046.1:0-4382 GCA_041689715.1 Bacteroidia bacterium | reverse complement strand
GGATACTTTAGCGAATTCTGTTACCGATTAAACAGATCTAGAAGCAAGAAAACAATCTTTCACAACTTAATTTCTAGAATGATTATTTCACCAAAATTATATCATAACAAAATGGTATGCACTTAAATAGCGACCTCTAATAGACTATAATGAGAGACGTACTAAATCCAAGACGAAAACCATCAAAAGCCAGAATGTGACGTTGATAGGGAAGTATTAAGGGTAAAAAGAAAAAGACATTAAGAAGGATGAATTCTCTTACTTCCCTTATCTACTTAATAGCAAAAGTTTGAGTTTGAGTTTGTCCCGATAGCTATCGGGATGAGTTTAACACTTGTTCGCCGCAGCTAATGAATCTACAACAGCTCCCACTCAAACGTAGGATGACCAGACTGCCCAATCGAGTTGAGGAAATTTACAAAACGAAGCTTATACTTAAATCCTGCATTACTGGATATTAGATATGTTCTATCTCCTATTATCTCGTAAGCACCTTTAGCTAAATTATAATTTTTCCAATCCCATCCGATAGTATTTTTTTTACCTGAGAGTGTGACTACGTCAAACATTTCGTCCTTCACCTCACCAAAGGGCTCATTTACTTGGTACGCTAAAGTTTCCCCTTGTATAGCACCATATATCAGATAGTCTTGAGTGATATTATCTACCGTAACTAAGTCAGTGTACTTACCAAAGGCTATATCGTACTCCTTCTCAGTGGGTAGGTCTAGCGTTTTCTTATCTCGTATATTGTAATAAAAGGAAGCTTCATTTACTTCCTCAAACGTTTCATTATCAGACCCTATAGCCTTTTGCCAGATTTTGATACCTGTAGACGTACGTTCAAAACGAACAGAAGTTAATCCCATCGGGTTAAACTCATTATCCAATCCATAGTCTACTGCATAAATTTGGTTCTCTTTGAGTTGCCATTGTGTTAATGAATCGTACTTATCATACGTCAGATTTCTGAAATCTAAGCCTACTGTATCTTCTAGCCTATCCCAACTCCGGTCAAACTCAGATACTTGCATACTGCGGAAATAGTTGAGACGAATCACGTCGTCGTCTATATAAAAATCCCAATCCATTGGGTTAGCTTCTGCCACTACTTTAGCATTATCCAAAGAATAAAAGGCAACTGTATTTTTGTACTGACCTGCATCTAGCGTCACAGACTTATTGATACGTGGCGTAAGTTCTACAGCATCTTCCTTTGGGAAACAAGCAGCTAATAGCAGTATGGATAGGTAACTAATCTTTTGTAAATAACTCATAGCGTACGTTTATAAAATAGGTTCTTCCGGGACTCACAGATATGAAGTTAGTGCTCGGTGTATGAGCTCCTACTTCTGTGGTATTGGCATTGATATTTATCACTCCTAAAATGTTGCGAGATCCTAGAGTTACTCTTAGTTTTCTTTTATTGAATGACTTATTAATAGTGAAATCGAGCATAGAGTAAGCGTCTTGCTCCTGCACATTTACATTGGCACTATCTGTATTACTAAACACACGAGATACCTCACCAAAGTAGTTGAAAAATAGATTAGCAGACAGGTTATGCTTTTTCCAATTATAGGTAGGATTTACTACCACCTGCGGTGAAAAGAAAAACTCTTTTTTAGCTCCCTCTACCCCATTGTATACTCCTGTGTAGTTTAGCGAAGCGTTTAGCCCAAAGTCTTTGTATAGTATCTTCTGGCTTATGTCTCCACCTACAGACTGGTACTTGCCTATGTTGCCATACTTAGCTTGAATAGGTCCTGTAACTATCAGTTCAATTTTGTTTTCTATGTTATTATAAAACCCATCTACTGTAGTACTCATCTTTGCTTTTCCCTTGGAATAATACTTCAGATAACTTGCTGTGAATGAGTGTGAGGTCTCAGATTTCAGCGTACTGTCGCCAAATACTTCATGTCTACTGTCATTGAAGTCCAGATATAATTCTTTGAGCGATGGAGCTCTGAACCCCTTGCCGTAAGACACTTTTAAAATCTGAGAATTTGGCAGATTAAACTTAGTCTGTAGTGAATACAATATCGGCGACTCAAAAGCTGAGTTGTATGCATATCGTATTCCTCCTCTTACGAGTGCGTAGCTGGTCAGTTGCTTCTCTGCACTGGCAAAGAGTGCTGCATCTAGTTGCTCTTGTCTATTGTCTTTAATACGGTTTCCGGTTCCTATCTCATAGTTGCCGTCAAAACCAATAAGTGTCTCTATGCCTTTTGTTTTAGCTTTATCAAATCCATAGATAGTTCTAAATACAGATGCATTAAAGGTCTGCGTGTCTTGCTCTGCCTCTCCTGCTACTAGTACATCTTCTAAGGTGACTAGGTTACGGTAGTATTTATTCTTTATTCTGTTAAAATTATTATTGCCTAGAATCATCTGTAAGCTAGACTTCCCTATTTTATTAGAGTAGCTTAAGCTATTGTCAAACCGTTGATTGGTATAATGCTGATCTACTGCCGCTTCTTTGTAGGGCAATAGTGGAGCTCCTCTGTCTAGCAACTTAGAACGCAACAACTCACTTCTCACGTTTATGGTCGCATTTTTATGCTTATAGCTGTACTGCACACGACCCGTATATTGCTCTTTTGGTATCCAGTCAAACGTTCTGTCTACATCATCTGCACTCCATCCTGTGAACATCGTTCTACCTCCGCTTAAGGTGACAAAGTGATTTTTGAATGACTTGGAAGCTGTTCCTGTTAGGGCATACTGTCCATCCGTCTCATAGTTGGTATTCAGATTAAAACGTGGTTTTGTATTGGTATTGTTAGTGACGATATTGATAGTGCCTGCCAGAGCATTACTACCGTATATCACAGACATAGGGCCTTTTATCACTTCTATCTGTTTAGCATTTTCTAGGTTAAATTGCTCTAGGTCTAGCTGATTAAATAAACGGCCTATAACAGGCACACCGTCTATCAAGAGTTTGACATTATCTCCACCTATCCCCATCATAGTAAGTCCGGAGGATCCTATGGCATTATCACGGCTCATACGGATGTTATTTTCGAAAGCTAGTGCGTCTCGTAGATCTACCGCTCCTAGTTCTTCTATTCTTTTGGCAGATATTTTTGAGATATTGAGAACCGTATTATTGAGTGTTTTATTGGAATGGATGTCGGTAACGATTACTTCGTCTATAACATAGTAATTTCTTTGCAGCTTTATGGTATACTGGGTATTAGGATAAACTACCACAAACTGAGTGTTGTAGCCTTTGGCAAAAATTGTCGCTTTTTGAGAATTATCAGTCGGGAAAGTAACCTCTCCATTCTGAGAGAACAACTCTAAAGTGTCACCCTTTTCGCCTGTAACTAATAGACGAAAATCTAAAAGCGTAGACGTTTCACCATCTACCGCTATAACCGAAATTTGTCCCCACGAAACCGCAGGGACAAACATCAATAGTATAAATATGTATACCGTTTTATTCAAAAATTACACGTTGCGTGCTTGAAGCATTTGCAGTGCTTAACTGTAGGAAGTAGATTCCCTTTGCTAGGTCTGTAGTACTAAAGCTAGTAGTTTCAAAAGCATTTACACTAGATTCTAACAGCACTGCTCCTTGTGTATTCATCACTCTAATATTTAATGCTTCATTTTCTTCATTTGTGATGTTCAATACATCTCTGGTAGGATTTGGATATACCGCAGTTTTTAATCTTGCATATTTCGCTACGCTGCTTACTCCTGCCTTTATTTCCTCTGTATTGAATACATATTTGCCGACAGCTCCACCTTCGTATCCTGTGAACCATATTTTCCATACTGCACCATTTTGGGTACGAACAAAGTATGCTAAATCTGCTGTAAATTCATACTGAAAAGTTCCACGGTTAAAGCTTTTCCAATCGTATCCTATCTCTGCTATAGATGTACCCCATGTAAGTGAAGAAGTATCATTGCTAGTTACATCTTCTCCTAAACGTTCAGCCACTTCGCATCCTGCATTTATTTTCACACCGCTTACAGCCATATCTATACTCGTAGGTCCCATTTGTACTGTAGTAGTATATTTAGTAAATAGTATATCCCACTGTCTAGAGGCCGGATTTTCAAATACAAAATCTCCTGCATCTAAGTTTACTAAAACAAAGTTCTTACCCATAGATTTCGGATCAGTTTTAGCGTACTCATACACTTCCAGGTTACTCCCGTCTAATTTAGCCGTTCTAAATTTATATACTCCAGCTGGTGACATTTGATCAATCACTACTTTCAGATATTCTCCAGTTTTAGTTTTAAGAATAAATATTCTGTTTCCATCGATATTGTGCTTTTCCTGGTCATAGATACCCCATCCGTAGTCTGGGTGTACCGTACCTTGATTAGCAAATGCACCTGCACTCCAAGTAGCCTCT
>JBDNFQ010000045.1:0-7817 GCA_041689715.1 Bacteroidia bacterium | reverse complement strand
GCTGTGGATGCCGCTGGAAATTGGTAGGTAAACAAGTTTAAGTCTAAGTTTAAAATTAAATTTAAAACAAAGCGTCAAGTCTTCCTGTGTATACTATTGATATAAATCATCAGGTCTCCTAAATTTTAACTTTGACTTAGACTTAATCTTAGACTTAATTTGTACCCGTGGAAAATATGATAACCATACACGTGACAGACCTAGAAGGAACTGTGCACGAGATCTTAGCACCTACTGACATGGGTTTTAATGTAATGGAAGCTATACGTGCTAATGAACTGCCTATAAAAGCTACATGTGGAGGTATGGCCATGTGTGCTACGTGTAACTGCATTGTAAAAAGCGACCACAAACTCGCTGAAATGAGCGAAGACGAAGAAGCTATGCTAGACGAGGCCTTTGTGTTAGATGTAGAAGGGAGCAGATTGATGTGCCAAATACCAGTAACAGATGCTATAGACGGCCTACAGATACAAATGGGTGAACTTACTGGTGACTGAGATGAGCACTTTCGAAATAAGAGAGGCCACACTAGCCGATGCCTCTGCCATAGCAGATATCTATAATCACTACGTGCGAGACACTACCCTTACCTTTGACTTGAGCGAGGTGTCTGCCGAAGACTTCAGAAAGCGTATGGCCCAAATACAAGAAAACTATCCCTATCTAGTTTCTACTTTAGACGAGCAAATAATTGGTTATGCCTATGCTAATCAGTGGAAAACGAAGGAAGCCTGCAAACAAACAGCTGAAACTACCATCTATCTAAATCCCAATGTACACGGAAAAGGATATGGACTTAGGCTCTACAATGCCCTACTCACGGCTATGCCATTATTTGATCTAGCTACGGCTATAGGGGGCATCACTATACCCAATGATGCGAGTATACGACTACACGAAAAACTAGGATTTGAGAAGGTAGGAGAATTCAAAAAAGTAGGTTATAAATTTGAGCAATGGCACAATGTGGGCTACTGGCAAAAACACGTGTAATAGTAGGTCAAAATATGCCATTCACTTTTTTGTTAGTAATTGTTTGAATAGTTGTAGTAAAGAGGTACTTTTGCACCCCGATTTTTAAGAACATAAAACTTTTATTGTGGATACATTATCATATAAAACCATATCAGCTAACAGCAAAACTGTAAACAAACAGTGGGTTGTAGTAGATGCAGAAGGTAAAACGCTAGGTCGTTTTTGCTCAGAAGTTGCTAAAATACTAAGAGGCAAAAACAAAACAAATTACACACCACATGTTGACTGTGGAGACAATGTAATCGTAATCAACGCTGAAAAAATTACCTTCACTGGTAATAAAATGGATGTGAAAGAGTACGAAACATTTAGTGGATACCCAGGCGGTAGAAAAGTAACATTAGCTAAAGACCTTCTAGCTAAAAAACCAAAAGACCTAGTAGAAAGAGGTGTAAGAGGTATGTTGCCAAAAAACAGATTAGGAAGAAAACTATTCACAAACATGAACGTGTTTGTAGGCTCAGAGCACAAACATGAAGCTCAAAAGCCAACTAAAGTAGATATTTAAATAATACATGGACATTATAAATACAATAGGGAGAAGAAAAGCATCAGTAGCTCGTATATATATGAGTGAAGGTAAAGGTACTATCACGGTGAATAATAGACCGTTGGAAAAGTACTTTGCTTCTCAAGAGTCAAGGTACTATGTTAATTTGCCACTAACTACTTGTGAGTTAGAAGGTAAGTTTGACATAAAAGTAAACGTAGATGGTGGAGGTACTACCGGACAAGCAGATGCTATAAAACTTGCTATTGCAAGAGCTATAGTAGAACTAGATCCAGAGCACAAACCAGCATTAAGAGCTAAAGGGTTAATGACTAGAGATTCACGTTCTGTTGAGCGTAAGAAACCAGGTCAACCAAAGGCAAGAAAGAAAACACAATTCAGTAAGCGTTAAGACCATGGCAGTAAGTACAGAAAAATTATTAGAAGCTGGAGTTCATTTTGGACACCTTACCAGCAAGTGGAATCCGAAAATGGCACCGTATATCTTTATGGAGCAAAACGGTATACACATTATAGACCTTAACAAAACTTCAGCAAAACTTGAAGAAGCAAAAAACGCAATAGCTAATATTGCTAGAACAGGACGTAAAGTAATGTTCGTTGCTACTAAAAAACAAGCTAAAGAATTGTTAGAGGAGAATGCAAAAAGAGTAAATATGCCTTTCGTAAGCCAGAGATGGTTAGGTGGTATGTTAACTAACTTTGCTACAGTTCGTAAGTCTATCAAGAAAATGCAATCCATCGAAAAAATGAAAAGCGACGGAACCTTCGAAAACATGAATAAGAAGGAGCGTTTGATGAAGTCTCGTGAGCAAGAGAAGCTACAAAGAGTATTAGGTGGTATAGAAGATTTGAATAGAATCCCTGCTGCATTATTCATAGTAGATATCAAAAGAGAGCATATTGCAGTGAAAGAAGCTCAAAAGCTAAACATTCCAATATTTGCCATCGTAGATACTAACTCTGATCCTACTAAGGTAGATTACGCTATCCCAGGTAATGACGATTCAGCTAAGTCTCTACATATCCTTATCACTGAGGTGACAGATGCTATAGCGAGTGGTCTTCAAGAAAGAGAGCAAGCTAAAGAGCAAGCCAAAAAAGATAGCGATATAGAAGAAGCTAAATTAGAATCTGCCAAAGCTGAAAAAGAAGAGTCTGCCAAAGAAGCATAGTCTTTTTCCAATTTTTTTTTATAACAACACATTTCATACACGAATAGAAAAATGACAACTATTACAGCGTCTTTAGTGAATAAGCTAAGACAAATGACAGGTGCCGGTATGATGGATTGCAAGAAAGCTTTGCAAGAATCTAACGGAGATATAGACGGAGCGGTAGACGTTCTAAGAAAAAGTGGAGCTGCAAAAGCAGCGAAAAGAGCAGATAGAGATGCCGCAGAAGGTTTATCTATCGCTAAAGCATCTGCAGATAATACGTATGCTATCGCAGTAGAAGTAAACTGTGAAACTGACTTCGTAGCTATCAATAAGGATTTTGTGACTTTTGCTAACAGCATAGCTGATTATGCACTAGAAAACAAAGTCGCTGATAAAGATACTCTACTTGCTACACCGTGGGAAGGAAAAACCCTAGGTGAGATATGTATAGACAAAACAGCAGTAATAGGAGAGAAAATAGAAATTTCTAATTACGCTCTTGTTTCTTCTGAAGGAGTAGCTGCGTATAACCACGGTGCAAATCGTATAGGTGTACTAGTAGCTCTTAACTCTAATAAGGAAGAAGCACTAGCAGCAGGAAGATCATTAGCTATGCAAATAGCTGCAATGAATCCAATAGCAGTAGACGCAGATGCAGTGCCACAAGAAGTACAGGACAAAGAGTTTAAAATAGGTAGAGAAATAGCAGAGCAAGAAGGTAAGCCTGAAGCTATGCTAGATAAAATAGCAAATGGTAAACTTCAGCGTTATTTCAAAGACAATACGCTAATGGCTCAATCTTATGTGAAAGATAGCTCTATGAATGTAGCCGCTTTCTTGAAGACTGTAGATCCTGACCTTAAGGTTAAGTCATTTACAAGATTCCAACTAGGAGCTTAGGTTCTTACACTTAATCATATTTAAAATCCTTTCGCCTTGGGCGGAGGGATTTTTTATGCCTAATATTCAGAATATTAGCCAATGTGCAAAATAATTATGACAATCCAAAATTTGGAATTGCTAATACTTCCAACTATTTTTGGTTATCGGAAAGTCATAAATAGTAATTAAATCATACGATATTTCCATAGGCGAGGCTGAAAACAAATTTCAATATTGCCACCAAAATCTTTTTGACAAACTAAAAAATTATGAAAAAAATTACGATTTTATCGATTTTATGTGTGTGTGTTTGTGTGGAGTAGCTGAGGCTCAGACACATGGAGTAGACAACACTTCTACTTTTTTTGCATCTGAATTTACTCCAACCAGACACTTCAGCGGGCTTTCCGTAGGGAACTTCTCAAATGGTTCTAACATGATATTCCTAGGAGGTGATCACGGCTCTAGAGGTATATCATGGAACTCAATTGAGCAAAATGGTTCAGGAGACTTCCTATACACAGGGAATAAAAATGCATTCAAAATGGACTACTCCAACTGGAACCAATATGCTGTGTGGCGTTTTTCAGATGATGCTACTAAAACAGCAGGCTCACAAGTCACTTGGAAAACTGGAATGCAACTTCAAAACAAATCGACAGGTATCGAGCTGAGACTATGTGGAGATTTTTTCGCCAAGGAGATAAATATCAACTCAGGCATAGGATGGTGTGACTATGTATTCAAAGAGGACTATCAACTACGCTCACTAGCCCAACTGCAAAAATACATTGACACATACAAACACTTACCTGAAGTGCCTAGTGAACAAGAAGTGTATGACAATGGTATAGCAGTGACTGAAATGCTGCAGATACAAATGAAGAAGATAGAGGAACTAACCCTGTATACACTCCAGCAGCAGAAAGAGATAGATGCCCTTAAAGCATTACTAACCGTCAAGAAGTAACGCTATGAAAAAGTTTATATACTTCTTTATAATCATCTTAGCTTTCAATGCGTGTAAAGACGACTGCCCAGTGGAGCCAGATCCGTGTAGTGAGTATCCTAGCGAATTTAAAATTATCACATCACAAGAGAAACGTACATGGTGTACTGGAGATCCGACTGTTGATTTTGGTGATTACGAGGAATATCAATATGATACGTTCGCGATTACACCAGCACTTAGGGTTGAATTTAAAGTTAATTTTGAATATGACAGTTTAAAATGGCGACTTGGTAATGATCCAACAATGTACTCTTTAAATCGACCAATTATAGATTTTAACCAGCCATTAGGAGAAATACTAGTGGTATGTATTGGCTGGAGAACAGTTAATACCGAATGTTTTGGTAGCCAAGATGACGGCATAGATACAATAACAAAAAAAATATCCATTATGCATATTAACGATGCTCCCATTTTTGGTACTTTCAGAGGTGTAAACGAAGAACAAAGCGATAGTTTCTCTGTAAAACTTGGCCGGGATACCCTTCAAGATTCAATGATAGGTGAATACTACTTAAACTTTTTTGAAGGACTTCCTCAAGCAAGTACAAATAGAATTGACAATGTCAAATATAAATGGTTCACTTGTCAAGGAACTTCTGGTAACGGGCACGTATCCCCTGACGGACTATCAGTCTGCCATTTTGATGCTCAAATTGACAGGAAAAATTCAGATTTAATAACTATTAAGTGGATTAACAATAACGATATGATTCCTAGAATTTTTAGGGGAATCAGACTTAAATGAAAATGAAATGAAAAAATACACATACACATTTGCTATTATATTGGTTTGCTGCAGCCTTAGTCAAGCCCAATGGGATGGCAACAGCGATTTTTGTGATGACACAAATATAACAACTGATCCTCAAAGCCCAATTGACCTAAGAGGTCAACCCTACATAAATCAAATACAAGGAACTTTGGACCCAAAATTTGATTGGATGAATGACATTTTTCACTGGTTTCAACCGGCACCTGGTGGAGGTGCAACGTTTTGTATGGTAGATAATCCCTTTAATGCATTCAACAATACTGAAAATATTCACCACTTTATAGACAACGATGGTACAGCTCCTGATTTGCGGGATAATAAGGTCGCCGATGGGTGGGAACTAATTTCTTTCGAGTTTGGCACGCTGTATAACGGTAATGTAGCTACCAATTTAGATCATCCTAAATTTATATTATACAATAAACATAGTGGTGTACTTAGAGTATTTTATTACCTACGAGAAGCTAATTTTAATTTAGATTATGATATAGTTACACTCAAATTACAATTTTTTGACGACCCTAGTAGTGACTTCGAACCAGCTATATTAAATCACATTGAAGAAGTTGCAAAACCATTGGACAGTTATCGTAAAAATCTTATAGAAGAAAGCTCAAATCAATTAAATAACGGCCAAAGCACAACAAACCCATGCAGTGGGATGTGGATTTATGCAGATTTTACAATGGCATACGACCCTTGCGTATGCCATTATCGATATAAGCGATTAAAAATTACAGTTAGGGTCGTTGATGAAGGGACCATAGAATTAGTAGGTGACTTAGCAACAAAACCAATAAATAAAACATTAGGGAATTCTGGGTCAGCAGATGTTTTATCAAATTACAAAACAGCATACAAAACCGTTTCAGAAGTAGCAAAAACTGCTAAGACTCAGTATAAGTCAACCGCTGAATATACTAATGACGTTGCAAGTAAATACGGTAAAAAACTTCCAGCAAAGAAGGAAGCAGAGTTATTATCAGATCTGGGTACTCTTGGTCAGGCTGTACCGTATTTAGGAGCAGCAATTGGCGTAGTAAACTACTTTTTAGCTAAAGAAAGAGAGAGTGATAAACCTGCTAGTGCACCAATAACATTTAATGCTAGTGTTCATATTAAAGGGAGTATAACCCAATGGGGTGAAGCAGAAAACAAACTGTTAGGAGTTCCTGGATCTATACATACTAACATGCCTATTCAAGACATACCCCTATATAATGAACCTGTAGGAGTTCTCTCACTTTTGGAAACACCCCAAATTGAATTCACTGAGCATAGGGCTGGAGTGAGAAATAGCAATAATCTTATAGTTCCTTATATCTACCACCAAGGAATGCCTATTGTTACAAGATATAAAGTTAAAGAAAACATTAAGCTTGCTCTTAACCCATCAAGTGAACTAGAACTCGAAGATGTTAAAGTCTCCTTAGTTATGGAATATACACATACAGGTTATGCTGCTAGAAAAGATTTTCACAACACTATTAACTCTACAACCATTCCAACTTTTTTTAATTATCCTTATATACCAGGAGGCACTGCTCTATTCAACAAACCATTAGGTCCTGGAGCTGTAGGGGGCTCTTCACCTTTTAAATCTGACCAATGGGCAAAAATAGAAAACTCTCCGATGAATTTAGAGCTATTTGAAGTAGACTCACTATATAAAACAAGTATAGGCCAAACTTCAATAGGTTGTTTTAATGGCACGACCTTAACTTTAATTAGTAGTAGAAATGCAGATCCAGGAAATCAACCGAAAATAGTATTGAGAATAAATGCAATTTTAATACACCCAACAACTAATATTAGATACAAAATGATCCAATCATATGAATTAGATCCAAGTACATTTAATGAAGCTGAGACGAATAGTGAATTAACCCTTTACGAAATCACTCCCTTTGACGAGAATGAACAATCAGTTCAGTATCAGCTAGGCTCATATTTAAGCTGGGGTAACTTAAGTTCTACTATTTTTAATAATTACAAGCATATTCCTGATTTTTTAATATTTGAAAATGAGTCAATTGGACCTGGAACGCTTGAAGCTTGGAATGGAATAATTATCCGTGATAATGTTACAATTGCCTCTGGTACTGATTTATTAGCGGGGAAATATATAAAGCTACGCAATGAAAACAATGTCTCACCTGAAGTTTCAATGAAAATAGGAGTTAACAACCACATACAAGCATGTATTTCAATAGATCCGATGAACTATATAGTTTCAGATTATGGGACCTTTTGCAATAATAATAGTACTGGAAGTTATAAAGCACACGCTTCTAAAAGCTTAGATTCAAGTATTAAGTGCGACACTATGTATAGGAGTATCAGCTAGGATAAGAATAAAGGATTCTGGGGCATGCCCCAGAATCCTTTTCGGAATTTTTTTATCACTTTTGCTTCCTACCAAAGACGCAAAAAATGTAT
>JBDNFQ010000044.1:0-3533 GCA_041689715.1 Bacteroidia bacterium | reverse complement strand
GGGGTGTATGCTGCCAAGGATAAACAACGAGGATTAGAAATTTTAGAGAAAGTACAGGAACTAGGTTACTCATCTGTGTGGCTTTCTGTAGAATAAGTATTTTTGATTAAGTTAAAAAAACTAGTAGACTGCCTTGTCTAAATAGAAGATTAGTGTGAAGCAATAATAAAGTTCAGTTGCAGGAGCAAGTGAAATATCTAGAGGAGGATAATAAAAGACTCTTAGAATAAATAGGAAGCAAACATTTTGTGTTAGATTCTATCTACACTGCTACATACAATGGGTGTACCGTTATAGGTACATATGAAAAGGTGGTTTCTTTATAAAGTGAAGACTTACCAAACCGTTACTACCTTTTATCGAGGGATTTTGACGTACTCTCCAAAGTATAAGACTTGTTGGTTGGCTTGCTCCTTGCTAAATTGCCTATCACGTACTTACTATAAGGGAAGGCGAATTTTCAAGTTATAGATTTCAATAAGTGTATCTAGGCTGGCGGCTCTTGACTATTTTAATTCTATCGCCGACCAAAAAACATTTGGTAGCACTTGTTATACTATCGTTATTTAACTTCTTACCTTAATCGTTTATCGATACGCCGAAATAGAGTAACATTATTTTGTTTCTTTTGTACTCAACAAATTCTTATAAATGAAGAAAACAATCATAACTTTAGATTTGGTACTATTTACAATAGCATCATTCGCTCAATCTTCTTTTGAGTTAATCGAAAAGGTAGAAGCTGAAGAAGGGAAGGTAGTAATACCTTATGAAAAGTATAAGCTCCCAAACAACGACTTAACTTTAATTATTCACGAAGATCATTCTGACCCTATTGTACATGTACAAGTTGCATATCACGTAGGTAGTGCTAGAGAAAGTGTAAGAAATAGTGGATTTGCTCACTTCTTTGAGCATATGATGTTCGAAGGCTCTAGAAACGTAAAAGAAGGAGAGCATTTTAAAATAATAGGAGAGTCTGGTGGAGTAAACAATGCGTATACTTCTTTTGATAAGACGGTATATCACCAAACAGCCCCTAAGAATATGACTGAGAAACTGCTTTGGCTAGAAGCAGATAGAATGGGTACTCACTTAGAGAGTTTCACTCAGAAACAATTTGAAAATCAAAGAGAAACTGTAAAAAACGAAAAAAGACAGCGATACGATAACCAACCTTATGGTATGGTTAGCGAGATCCTATTCAAGTCTTTGTTTTCTAACCACCCGTATGAGTGGACTCCGATAGGTTATGTAGATGATTTAGATATTGCCACGTATGAGGACTTAAAGAACTTCTTTTTACGTTGGTATGGACCTAATAATGCAACGCTTATAGTATCAGGAGATGTAGATCCTGAAGAAGTGAAGGTATGGGCAGAGAAATATTTTAAAGGTATTCAAAAATGTCCTGAAGTAAAAAACATGTATCCTAAAAAGCCTCAGATGTCTATGGATTATTATGTAACTACTGCGGATAACATATTTGCTCCACTCACTTCTTTTTCTTTTCCTACAGTACCCGAATTTCATAGGGATGAAGCTGCACTAGATATTCTTGCTGAGGTTTTAGGTGGAGGTAATAACTCTATTCTGTATAAAAACTTAACTAAGAAAGAATTGGCCTTGCAAGCTGGAGCTGGACATAGCACATTAGAGTTGGCAGGATTTTTAAGCATACAAGTAGTAACCAAACCTGCAATGGCAGGCGGTTTATCTTTTAAAGAGGTGGAAGAGAGTGTCAGAGCATCTATTGCAGAGTTTGAAACACGCGGTGTGACTCAAGAAGATTTAGATGTCACTAAAACTCAGGTACTAAAATCAACCTACAGTCAATTGAACAGTATTGATAGTAAGTCTGGTGTATTAGGACACTTCTCTATGATGAAAGGGGGTGGCTATGGTCTTCAAGATGAGATAGATAGGTACAATGAAGTGACTCCTGAAGACGTAATGTCAGTGTATAATAAATATATAAAAGGCAGAAAAGCTGTTATTCTAAGAGTGGAGCGTGAAGAAAAGAAAGATGATGATGATGACACCCCAAAAAGTGTAAATCCACACGCAAACGACCCTAAGAAAATAGAGGCTCAATATGAGGGCTTAGTGTATAACGCACCAAAGCAAGACTACACGACACCAAGTGTACCCGCAGCTAGTGCATTTAAACTTCCAGACTTTTATACAGAAAAGTTTGATAACGGACTAAAAGTAATAGGTACTCAGTCTTCTGAGTCTCCATTGGTTTATTTCTATATTGATATGGAAGGTGGTCACTTATTAGAAAGTGGTAAAAATGTATCTACGGGAACTGCTATGATGACTGCTAGTATGATGGGAGAAGGTACAGAAAAACTAACTACTGAGGAGTTCTCTAGAGAGTTAGAGAAGCTAGGTAGTTCTATCAGTTTCAACTCTGGTACAATGAATAGCAGCATATTTGTAAGCTCATTGTCTCAAAATGTAGATGCTACGTTAGCACTTCTAAAAGATGCATTGTTCCAGCCTCGTTTTGACGCAGCAGATTTTAAGCGTATCAAAGAACAAACCATTGAAGGATTAAAGTCTCAGAAGTCTAATCCATCTGTGATGGCTAATAAGGCTTGGGGTAAGATAATGTACGAAGGAACTATTCTTGCAGATTACTACTACGGGGACTTCAAGTCAATCAATAAAATAGGTTTAGACGATGTGAAGGCATTTTACACTACCTACTACTCACCAAATGTGAGTACATTGGTAGTTTCTGGAGACATTAGCAAAGAAGATGCGTTGAGCAAACTTGTATTCTTAAAAGAATGGAGAAATACCAATGTGGTAGTACCTGCTATACCGGAACTTATAATGCCAAGTAAAACAGTAATATACTTAGTAGATAAGCCATACGCATCTCAATCTACAATATACGCGGGTCACCCAGGACCTAAGTTTGATTATAAAGGAGACTATTTTAAGTCTGGAGTAATGAATTATACTCTTGGTGGTGCTTTTAATAGTAGACTAAACCTGAAATTAAGAGAAGATAAAGGATGGACTTATGGTGCTAGATCGGGTTTCTCTGGTAATAAGCAGTATGGTGTGTACAGATTCTCTGGAGAGATAAAGAAAGAAGCTACAGACAGTGCTGTTCAAGTGGTAATGGAGGAAGTGATTAAATTTGCTAATACGGGTATAACTCAAGAAGAGTTGGACTTTACTAAAAGTTCTATCACTCTAAGCGAGGCACTTAATTACGAAACTCCTTTTGACAAATTGAATTTCTTAAATAGTATCGTTGAGAATGATTTACCAAAGGACTATACTATGCAGCAAGCTGCAATGATAAAAGGGATGAGTGTGGCTGATATAAATGCTGTAGCCAAAGCACAATTAAAACCAGAAAATATGGTAATAATAATGGTAGGACACGCTTACAAAGTAAGAGATGGACTAAATAACCTCGGTTATGGTAAGATTAAGGAAATCACTGTAGATTAGATTCTACATTAAATTAATAGAACTAAGCGTTCGTCATTTGACGGACGCTTTTTTTT
>JBDNFQ010000043.1:0-11225 GCA_041689715.1 Bacteroidia bacterium | reverse complement strand
CTTTTGTCATTTTTGTTAAATATTAAATTTTGTTCCTACTCATATGGCTTTTCAGAATACGCCCCGTTTTTTTTGAGTGGCCGCTGGTCTCCACTATTTTGTTTTGCAATTATAGAACATATTTGTCAGTCAATAACTATTCAACTATTAAAGTAAAACTTTGGCGGTTCTGGTGTCTGTCTGTTGTGTCGTTTTAGCATGACGCACAACACTTGTATATGTGACCGGCACATATATCCCTTATCTATTTTGCCATTTGTAAACGTTTACAAGCGTTTGTAATTGGCTAGGGATAGTGGTATTATTCATTTTTTTCAGCACCAAATATATGCAAATGTAATTCAGGCTCCACATATCCTTATCTCCTCTACAGTGCAAACGCATTAAAAAACAAATCGTTTGATTTTCAAGGCATTAACAATTCCTAAAAGCAGAAACGCAAAACCTATCAAATCTTAACCCATTCATAATCAGCCTCTAAAAAGTTTAATGCGTTTGCCCTGATCTCCTCTATTCTCTCTCCTGTCAATAATTTCCTCAAGTCTTAAAGAACGGATACCTAAAACCATAGCCTAAGACACAAAAAAAACCGAAATCAACTGTTTGACGATTAATTGCGAGTGTTTAAGTGTAGAGAGAGTAAGAATTTATTTAAAATTTAATTATCTGATTGAGCCGTTGGCTCTGGTTCTGAAGTTTAGTATGCGAGATCTTTGCGTAGATCTGGGTTGTTCTTATATTAGTATGACCTAGCCAATGACTGACTACTTCTATGGGTACGTTATTATCTAAGAGAATGGTTGTTGCACAGGTATGTCTAGCTATATGATGTGTCAAGTTCTTGCTGATCCCTGCCTGTGCAGCAATTACCTTTAAATAAATATTGACACGCTGATTAGAATAGCTAGGAAGTATTTTGTGTTTTATCAACCTAAAGTGTGCTGAGCTATATTTATTAAGTATACGAAGAGCAGGAGTCAACAGAGGTATTTCACGCCTTTCATTCGTCTTAATCTGATCAACTCGAATGTGCTGCTCATCATTAATAATCATAATATTCTCCAACGATAATTCCATAGCGTCACAAAACCGTAAACCAGTATAACACGAGAACATAAATATATCTCGCACAGCATCAAGAGTCTTATTGGTACAAAGATCTAGACTGTTTATTTTAGCTAGCTCATCCTTTGTTAAATACTCTCGATTGGATGGAGGAAAGTTTAATTTGAATTTTGTGTAGTGCTTGTTTACTAATTCACCTCTAGAAATTGCATCGTTGAGCACTGCCTTTAGTCTCGCGTGGTGCTTATTAATGCTTGAAACGCTTAATCTCGCACCCAATTCGTTCCAAACGACTTGTTTTAGGTAATCGTCAAGCTTCCCTATCAATATTAGATCAAACTGATTTAGAGTTATCCTCTTTGCTCCGTGCTTTGAAAGAAAGCACTCTAAATAATTATAGGTATTTGAGTACAGTCTTCTGGTGGCTTTAGACCAAGCGTTATTTTTTAGATTCCGCTGGATGTAATCCTCAAAATATATCAATAATTTAGCATCTGATTGTTGATTACCTAGCAGCTGTTTTTTGATATCAGCGGCATTATAGAATGCTGCTGATTCGTCCAATTGATTTTTTATTCTAAAAATCTTTGACTTGATAGTAGAAAGTTGTTGATTGTAAACAGAGTTCTTACGAAACTCTTCTTTGCTATCATTCCATTCAGTATTTAAACAACGCAGTCCTGTCGTAAATTCTGCCTTGGTTCGATTAAATACAATCTGAGTGTGTACTACAAAAGTATTTTCCTTATGCTTAATAGGCTTTAAGTAGAACTTAATGGAAAGGGTTTTGGTCGATACTTGTTCAGGTGAAACATTTTTTACTCCTAGGTGAAACATATGTGAAACATTTTCCAGTAAAAGTAGTATTAGAAAGAAGATAAAAGGAAATGTTGTAAGCTTAAGTTACTTACAACGACCCCTTTAGAAAGGGGTCGAAATAAATAAATACAATAGTTGTGATCCCTCTGGGACTCGAACCCAGGACCACTACATTAAAAGTGTAATGCTCTACCAGCTGAGCTAAGGAATCATAGTTCTTTTGCCATTGCGGGTGCAAATGTAAAATTATAAATATCTAACGCAAACCTTTTTATAAAAGTTTTTCATAGGTATTATGAACCTTTGTTTTTGTAGCATTTAAACTCTTCAATAAAGCGTGCATTTTCGGGTTAAAATCACCTATCCAAGATAATTCCGTTTCTTTTAAGTTTTTATCTCGAGTCATCACTTCAAGCATTTTCATGACCAAAATGCTGTAAACTCCTTTGGCTTGATACTCCGGCACCACACCAAATATTATCCCTCTTATACGATCTATTCTCACCGTTTTCTTGTACCACAAAAACCTAAACTTAGCCCATAGTGACATGCTACCATTTAAGTGCTTGACTATTTGATTTACATCTATGATGCTCAGATAAAATGCTATTGGCTTATCGTCTGCATATAAAAACCACAATATATCTTCACGTATTATAGGTTTCATAGCAGTAAATAATGTCAACACTCTCTCTTCTGTGAATGGCACAAAATGCTCATGCTGTTCCCAAGCTTCATTATATATAAGTGTAAAATCTTTCACAAAGCGATTTATATCCCTTAGTCTAAAGTGTTCGGCTCTATACCCCCCTCGTTCTTCTAACCTATCAGCAAATCGCTTGTACTTTTCATAATCCATATCTCTTGGATTTGCAGTGCTTGTGGTCTGCTCTATGTTTTTAGTAAAACCGTACCGCTCAAAAAACTCTTGATAGTATGGGAAATTATAATTCTCTTGATAGGATGGGTTTTGAAATCCAAATACCATTAAACCCCAATATTTATCCCTTTCTCCAAAATTAACAGGAGCCTCTACCCTATCAAAACCTTTTGATTTTAGCCAATCTAAAGCGACATCAAACAAAGTTTTAGCTACGGAATAGTCTTGTACAACATCAAAAAAACCTAATCCAACTAAACCACTCTTTCGGTTATAAAAAGCGGCTACCCTGCCTACAGCTTGACCACTTTGATAAGCAAGCCAGCGAAGTGCATCCCCATTTTTAAACTCAGAGTTTTGTTGTGAGTCAAAAATAGCTTCTACATCCACATCCAAGTGAGAAATAAATTCACTGTCCTCAGCATATAAGTCTCTAGCGAACTGATGAAAGGCTTTCTTCTGCTTACTTGTATAAACTTCTATGAGATCTATTTGCATAAAATCTCTAAAGACCTTGAAATCATCTTGTGAATGACAGATTCCGCATCTGCACTAAAACTACCATCTAATCTATTGGCTAGTATAGCATTAATAGAGATAGCCTCAAAACCAAGTAATGTGCTCAAACCATAAATACCTGCAGTCTCCATCTCTATGTTTCCTATTGCTTCGCCATTGTACCTCAAATCACATATTTGCTCAAGACTATACTTAGGTTTTAGTTGTGCATTTCTAAACTGCGGCCCATAGAATCCTTTAGCAGTGAGCGTAAGGCTGGGTCTAAACTCTTCAAATACCGCCTCTAGTAAAGAACTGCAAGGAATAACTGGATACTGGCAACCGGCAAAGGAGAGCTCAGGAAAATCATTTTCATAAAATTTAAACAAGTCCTCCATGCCTATGGCATTTTTACTGTACACTATACTGTCTAAAGGATTAGCTACAGATATACTGCCAGATGTGCCTAGTCGGATAATATTTGCCGATCGAAGTTTTTCGTTTTGTAGACGAGTATCTAGATTATAATTTAGTAGAAATGCTATTTCATTGAATACTATGTCTATGTTATCAGTTCCTATGCCCGTAGAGACTACTGTAAACTCTTTAGAACCGATATTTCCAACTACAGTTTTAAATTCTCGGTTTTGATGCGTAAAGCGAATAGTATCGAAGTGTTTTGACACTGCCTCTACTCGGTCTGGATCACCCACGGTTATTACGGTATCACATATGTGCTCTGGTAAGAGTCCTAAGTGGTATACAGAACCGTTATTATTAACGATAAGTTCACTATTCGATAATTGTTTCACTGCTAAAAGGATTTTATCTTTGCAGCAAGTTTATACAAATTTTATGACAGATATAAAAACACCCGAGGATCATATCATCTTAGTCCCTATGGATTTTTCAGATTCTTCACTGAATGCGGTGTACTACGCCGTAGAGATGGCTAACTTATTTGACAGTGAAATTACGTTGTTACACGTACTGAGTAATAGTACTTTGAAATCACTCTTTACGAATGATAGCGAAATCGCATTACTGAGAGAGAAGGTAAAGAGCAAACTAGAAGAAACTAAGAAGGAAATTATAGAAAAATGGCCTGCTATGAGAGTGAATACTATGTTGGCTGAAGGAAAACCATACAAAGTGATCAATAGGGTAGCTACAGAAAACAAAACCGATACGATAGTAATGGGCACCAATGGAGTGAACGGCATGGAGACGTTTACAGGTAGTACTACATCTCGAGTATTGAGAAGCTCAAAAATACCGGTAGTAGCGGTAAAAGAAAAGAAAACAAATCCAACATTTGATAAAATAGTTCTACCTATTGACCTTACTAAAACGAGTCGACAAAAAATAGATTGGGCTGTAAAACTAGGCATGAAATACGATAGCACGATCCACATAATAATGGAGCTGGATAATGATGAGCTTGCTATGAAAAAGATAAAAGCTAATCTGCTACAAGCTGAAGGAATATTTAAAAAACACGGAGTTAAGTACGAATCGAAATTACTAGACGATCATAAATATCCAGATAATTTAGGTAAAGATACCATACAGTATGCAGAAGAGATAGGTGCCGATTTAATCCTGATAATGACTAAATCTGAAACAGCTAAATTTTCTGAACTGTTTGTAGGTAGCTATGCCGAGCAAATAGTAAACAGCTCTCAGAAAACACCTGTAATGTGTATTAACCCTAAGCCAACAGGTGCTTTAAGCTCTGGAGGTTCTGGGTTTTACTAGTAGGTTTTTCTAAGCAATGCATAAAAAAAATCCCAAGAGCTCTGGCTCTTGGGATTTTTTTGTTTTTACTACGTTACGTGTTCTAACTCCAAATATTAACTTTACGTGGTCTTGCTTTTTCTACCACAAGTTCTTTCCCGTGAAACTCTTTACCGTTCATCTCATCAATTGCCTTTTGGCCTTCTTCCTCTTTGAGAAACTCTACAAAACCCGTCCCTGTAGGCTCCTTGGTTACTCTATCGTATATTACCTTGGCGTATTCTACTTCTCCATACTTTGCAAAAAGCATTTCAAGATAGTGTGCGTTATAAGTGGTCGGTAGGTTTTTTACTACTAAATTCATTTGTGCGAAAATATCGATTTAACTATTTTTAGAATAATCTAAAGACATAAATATTGATCCTAGGTGTTATATAATTTCTCCATCCTTCATTTTAATCACTCTATCTGCTATCGCAGCTAGATCTTCGTTGTGAGTCACTATTACAAATGTTTGGCCAAATTCATTGCGAAGCTCTAAAAATAAATTATGCAACTCTTCAGCATTTTCTGTATCCAGGTTTCCACTAGGCTCATCTGCAAATATTACTTTTGGATTATTCATGAGTGCTCTAGCTACCGCAACTCTTTGCTGCTCGCCACCGCTTAATTCATTGGGCTTGTGCTCTAGTCTAGACCCTAGACCTAATTTATGCAACAGCTCTGAAGCTCGAACCATTGCCTCTTTTTTTGATACCCCTTGTATCAAACCTGGCATACAAACATTCTCAATTGCCGTAAACTCCGGCAATAAATGGTGAAACTGGAAAATAAATCCTATGTTTTTATTTCTAAAAGCTGCCAACTTATTTGACTTAAGCTTAGAAATAGCCTCGCCATTGTACAAGACTTCTCCCTGCTGCGGATTATCTAACGTACCCAGTAATTGAAGTAATGTGGACTTACCAGCACCACTTGGGCCGGTAATAGAAACTATCTCTCCTTGTTTTATTGATAAGTTTACCGATTTCAGAACCTGTAAACTGCCATAACTCCTACTTAATGCTCTGCCTTCTATCATTCCTATTGATTGCAAAGAAAGTAAAATGTAACTACAACAACATTAGATGATTGTAGCAAATAATAAGGATATCGATTATACCCTACTCTTACTTTATAAATCTAAGAAACTCAGAACGTGTAGGCTCATTGAGAAACTGACCAGATAGAGCAGATGTAATAGTACTCGAAGTCACATCCTCTACTCCTCGGCACTCCACACACATATGGCGAGCATCTATAGTTACTGCTACATCTTCTATGTTAAGAGTGCTTTTTAGAGCTTCAGCTATTTGCCTAGTTAATCTTTCCTGCACTTGTGGTCGTTTAGCATAATACTTTACCATTCGGTGTATTTTGCTTAATCCTATGACCTTACCGTTTGCCATGTATGCTACATGAGCTTTGCCTATTATAGGTACAAAGTGATGCTCGCACATAGAATACACTGAGATATTCTTCTCTACTAGCATTTGGTTATACCCATACTTATTCTCAAAAAGAGTTACGCTAGGCTTATTAGCTGGATTAAGACCGCTAAATATTTCTTTCACGTACATCTTAGCCACTCTGTGAGGTGTTTGCTTTAGGCTGTCATCGGTGAGATCTAAGCCTAGCGTTTCCATTATCACTTTAAAGTGCTGCTCTATTATCTTTATCTTTTCATCATCCGATTTTTCAAACGCATCTGATCTGAGAGGAGTGTTAAGCACGGCATTAATATGATGTATCTTGTGTGGTTCTTTATTGTCCATCGTATTCTATAAAATTTCTATCTGTTTCGTATAATGTAATGTGCAACTTTAGTGCAACGTCTAATTTAGCTCGTATCCTATGCCAAGCTATATAAGCTATATTCTCTGCTGAAGGAATAAGCGTTTCAAAATCTGGAACATCCAAATTTAAATTTTTGTGATCAAAGCGTTGTGTTACTTCTGCTCGTATGACGTCCTTGAGTACCTTCAAATCCATTAAATATCCTGACTCTGGATCTACTTCTCCGGTTACCTTTACTATCAATTGGTAGTTGTGACCATGAAAATTTTTGTTGTTACACAATCCGTAAAACTCTTCGTTCTTCTGGTCTGTCCAATTAGGGTTATGTAATCTGTGAGCTGCATTAAACCTCTCTACTCTACTTGCTGATGCTATCATTCTTTATCTATGCAAACATCCATTATTCATTTTAGTTTGAGGATATATTTTACATAATATATTTGGAATGGCTTGATAAATAAGCATATAAGAAATACTGATACTGTCTAAACTACTGTAAATAAGATTATTACACTTTTGTTTAACTAAATCTTACATTACTTAAACATAACTATTTGTCTATACATAATCTTGTTTTATATTTGAAGCATATTATTAAACAAAACACATGAAAGATTCATCACACTTTAACATAACGATGCAAAGCTATCAGCCTATGCTGAAAAATTATGCCTTGCAATTAACGCACAACATGGATGATGCAATGGACCTTGTTCAAGAAACTTTCTTAAAGGCAATGACTTATTCTTCCAAGTTTAAAGAAGGGACAAATTTAAAAGGTTGGCTATTCACTATAATGCGTAATACATTCATAAATAATTACCGTCGCATCACCAAACGTAACACTTTTATGGATACACAGGAAGAGCAATATATAATAGATACTGCCAAAACTTTCAATACCTTCAATGACGGAGATGCTAAATTCATACGTAAGGATTTAGATGCCGCCATAGATAAGCTTCCTGATGATCTTCGTATCACTTTTGAGATGAATACTTTAGGGTATAAATATCACGAAATAGCCGATAAAATAGGTATTCCTATAGGAACTGTGAAGACTAGAATTTTTGTGGCAAGGAGAAAACTAAGGACTTACCTCACTGAGTACGAGGGATTATATAATCTCACCGCTAGCTAGGTCATTTATTCCTGAAATATTTCAGGGCTGAAATAGGGTTATCTACTTGTACTCCGTCTATGTAGTAATAATCGTAGTCTCTAAAGTTACTTGGTATTTTGTGTCCGTAGAGTAAAATTATTTTTCCCTCATTTTTGAGTTTCTTTTCTAAAGCCTCATTTCTAGTATTAAATTTGGCAACTATTCCGTCTAGTTCAAAACCCAGCACGTCTTTTACTCCCCCGCTATCTATCTGGGCTATTAACAGGCAATTGTGGGTAGAATCACGTTGTTTCAAATAGTATAAAAAATTCGCATCACTGCATTCTACTGTTAGCCTATCCATGAAAAGGAATCTTTTTAGTTTTTGATGAAAAATGCCAGCCACAGAATCAAGCACAAATCCTAAATCAAATGGACCTTGCACATTCAAACTAACATATTTATTCTGATACTTTGAGTTTACTAAATTAGCAAAACTGTCTAGCGATATAACTTCCTCCTTATACTCATTGTAGAACTGTTCTCTATATTTACAACCTCGTGTTTGCTCGATATTTAAAGATGTAATCTTGCCTTTGCATTGAGTAGCTGTCTCTAAATACTCATCATGGTATACTATAGCATCACCATCTCTAGTAAAGCGTACATCTACCTCCACTCCGTCTAGTTCATAAAAATCAAGTGCTTCTTGTATACTCGCTACAGAATTTGGAGCATGTTTCCCATTTATATTATCAAATCCAGTCCCCCCGTGACCATATAGCACTACCTTTTTAAGTTGCGGATCATATTGCTCACAACCAAGTAAAAATAGAGCAAAAGCTATTAGAATGAATAAACGCATCCTACTAAAAATAGTCCTGAAATATTATTAAGTTGGGCAAAGCTTCCAGCTGATGCGGCACGCTCTACTGCTACACCATATCCTATACGCGATAGGGCACCTATATGCTCGGTAAATTTATATTCAATGGAATTTGCCAGTACTAGGGTCTGTACATTGACAATTTTAAGGGGCTTCTGTCTTCGGTAGTCAATGCCGAGACTTGCTTGCCACTTTTCACTTTGTAACACAACATATCCATAGCTCAAGCCAAAACCGACTACGGGGTTAAATGTAAAACCATCTGAAAAATTATAGTTTACACCTCCACCTATCCTATGGTTATTTATGGCATACTCAGCTTGTAACACTGTATTATTACCAGTATAATTCATCTCGTATCCTGCGTGTAGTTTCCATGAAGTTGAATCACTCTGAGCTATTCCTGCTTGGGCAATAAGTAAGGTAATGCTAAGAATGAATAGTCTGTCTTTATACATTGTAATTGTTCTTTAAACGTTTATATAGCTCGTCAGTAGGTAATCCTACTACATTATAGAAACTACCAGCGATGGTTTCTACTAGGGCTAGTCCAAACCATTCTTGTATTCCATAAGCACCTGCTTTATCATACGGCTTATAGGTATCTACATAGTGAGCAATATCTTCTTGGCTAATCTTCCTTAGCTTTACCAGGGTTTCAGAAGTGAAACTTTCTTGATTAGTTACACTTCTAATACATACTCCTGTCTGTACGCTATGCTCTCTACCACTTAGAGAACTAAGCATGTGAATAGCCTCTTCCCTATCCATTGGTTTATTGAGTATAGTATTATCTGCTATCACCACGGTATCCGCTGTTATGAGTATATCCTTATCTTGTAATGCGGTATAAGCTATAGATTTTTTATTGGCCAAATACTCTGCTACTTCGCCTACAGACATATTGGGAGAAAAAACCTCATCACAAGTTATACTTACCTTAGTAAAGACAAAACCCAACTCTGCAAGCAATTCATTTCTACGAGGGGACTTAGAACCTAAAAGTAAATTCATTTTCTCCTTCATATCTTAAAAAAATAGGATTGACAAAATTCCAGTAAAAAGGATGTATTTAAGCACTAGGCTAAGTTGGGTATAATCTTGTTTGTGCTCTGCAAACATGGCTTGTATTGCCACATAGAATAACGGGATCAAGACAAAAACTGCTACATATGCATAGTATACTATTTGTAGCATTCCTCTAAAATAGTTTATCTGAAAGTATAGCGAAACCACTAAAAAAGCTACTGTAAATAAGAGAACTATGAATACTGAGCTATTCAAAGCTTTAAACCCAAAGACCACAGGAACTGTTTTTGCTCCAGTGCTAATATCTCCATCTGTATCTTCTGCATCCTTTATTATTTCTCTCGCAAAATTTATAAACCCCGCCATTGTGGCAAAATGTAAGATAAGCAGATAATCTACGTTCGGAAACAATTTAATAACCGCATATAAGCTAAGAAAACTAAGAATAGCTACTGCGGAATTGCCCACTATAGCTACATTTTTGAGCACTGAGCTGTACAGCGAAAGTATGAACAAGGTTAGAGTAAAAAGGACTACAAACCATTTGCCAAGAAATGCCCCGCAGCCTATGGCCAATAAGGCAAAACTAATCAAATGTGCTATGACAAGTCCTTGGCTAAAATTTCCTATGGTAGAAGGATTATCCTTATTGATAGCATCTCTAGAGATATCTAACCAATCATTTATCCAATAGCCAAAAGCGGCACACGAAGCGGTACCTGATAGTAAATAGTAAATACCCCCATAAGTAAGAGCCTCAGAACTAGCATCCCCATCTAAGTAATACGCACATAACCACTGGGCTAATGCTATGAAAAGGATGTTTATCGGCCGATAGATGGCTAGATATTTTAGCATTACTTTTTCTTGGGAAATTTCATTTTATACCTGACGTTCACCTTTCCTTTGGTTATTCCTATGAGTTTGCTTTTGACTAACTGTCGTTTAAAAGCTGAGATGTGATCTACAAAGAGAACACCTTCTATATGGTCGTACTCGTGCTGTATGACACGAGCACTCATTCCATCATATTCTTCTTCTATCTGCCTTCCAGCTAAAGTTTGATATTTAATTTTAATGTTGGGCTTTCGACTCGCATCTTCCCTCACATCTGGTATACTCAAACATCCTTCTTCAAAAACCCAGTCTTCTCCAGACTCATCTACTAGCTGCGGATTAATAAAGACTCTACGTACACCTACTCCCTTCTTTTCCTTGTCAAACAAGGTAGAATCTATGGTAAACAAACGTATAGACTTTCCTATCTGTGGAGCGGCTAGGCCTACTCCATCACTAGCATCCATAGTTTCGAACATGTCATCTACTAGCTTCTTTAGATCCTCATCAAAAGAGGTGATAGCTTCGCATTTTAT
>JBDNFQ010000042.1:0-15645 GCA_041689715.1 Bacteroidia bacterium | reverse complement strand
CCTCAGCAACAAGCTTCTTTTGACCCTCTGTCTATTATCAAAACTTTCACAGACTTATTTGAGCCTAAAGAAACGGTGATAGCTCTGCCCACACTACCAGTAGTAGGCAAAATGGCTCCCATAGTGGCTACTCCAGCACCCGACACGACTAATAAAGTGGAGTACTTCGTAGACCAAATGCCAGAATTCCCTGGTGGCGAAAATGCTCTTAATAAATACATTAGAGACCATTTTGATATCCCTAATATGGTATATGAATTTACAGATAAAGTAAGTCTAGTCGTAGAATTTACAATCTCTAAATCTGGCGAAGTATCTGATTTCAAGATCCTACAGTGCTCATTTCCTGGCTTAGGTACCGAAAAAGCAGCAAAAGATCTATATCTAAAAATGCCCAAGTGGGAAGCTGGGGTCAATAAGGGTCACAAGACAAATGTTCGATTGACTCAACCCATCCAAATACAAATTAATTAAAACAGCGGCACGATTATGGAAATATGTAATCCGAATTCTGTAAGATAGTTTTTAGTATAAAAGGGGCCGAATGGCCCCTTTTATACGGAAAAAAAATCTTCGAATACTACCATTCCATTCAGGTTCTTGTAAAAAATGTCCGTTCTTCAAGCGAAATTTCCCGTTTATGAACTGTGAGCCCAAAATTCCAATATTTTCTCGTTATATTTACAATATGAACAACAAGCTATACTTCAAACGATTAACATTATTGGCATTTAGCATGTTTTTAATGGTCGGGGTATCTTTTGCTGAGGGAGGAGATGACGATGACAAAAAAGGCGATGACAAGCCTAGTAAAGATAAAATCGTTTTAACAGGAGATGATAGTACCGTTTTAGATGATACTAAAGATATAACAAATGAAGGAGATGACACTCTTGTTTATGAGGATTGGGATAACTCAGAACAGAATCTGAGTAGAGGCGATTCTTATATCGAAGTAGCACTTGATGGCCAGTCTAATTATCAGTTTAATCCTTATTCTGATAAATCTATTAATACCGAATTGTTTGACCACATTAACCCACTGAGAAAAGAATATCGCGTTGAATTTACCGTATTCCCTAATCCTACGATAGACAAGATAAACATAAATCCAGAGAGAGAACCTACTAGTATTTGCATAGCAGACATTACAGGCAAGGAACACATGGTGTCGCCATACGCCCCGACTGTAGATGTATCGCACCTAGGAGTAGGCACGTACTTTATACAATTGATATATACGGACCATGTAGAGTCTCGTAAGTTTATCAAAGGTTAATTTTTATTTCATTCACCATTAAACAAAGAAAACTATGCTAAGAGCTGTAATTATCGATGACGAAAGAAAAAGTAGAGAAAACCTAGAGTTACTCTTGGTCTCATTTGTAGATAACGTGGAGATAGTAGGGACCGCAGATGGGGTTCTTACTGGCATTAGTGCCATAGACCTGCATAACCCAGATTTGGTTTTCTTAGATATTCACTTAGCCAATGGTGATGGTTTTCAGATACTAGAGTCCCTCAAAAACAAGCATCAGAATGTAATATTTGTTACAGGACACGAGGAGCACGCTGTCAAAGCATTTCGCTCAGATGCTATAGATTATCTGCTTAAGCCTGTGTGCATAGAGCACTTGCAAGGTGCCGTAGAGAGAGTAAGAGCCCGCACAAAGAATAATACGAATAAAGAGGCAATACAACAAATATCCCTATCTACTAGCAAGGGCTTACAGTTTCTCAAGACTGAAGATATAGTGTACTGCAAAGGAGATGGAGCATACACTTACTTTTTTCTAAAAAGCGGTGAGCGTATTACCACATCTAAAAATCTGAAAGAATACGAAAACAGGTTAAAAGACTATAATTTTTTCAGAAGCCACAAGTCTTACTTAATAAATCTTGCAGAGATAAAAACGTACATTCGTGGCGAGGGCAGCCACGCAGTCATGTCAAACGGAGACAACGTAGGAGTTTCTAAAAGAAGAAAGGACATGTTTTTGGCTGCTTTGAGCAGTGCATAATACTAATTTACGATATAGAATTTTAGGGCTACTTCTATGTATAGGAGTAGCTTTTGCTTTTGGGCAAGGACCTATCCGTTTCCAAAATATCACGGTGAACGATGGTCTGTCTATGGGCACCATTACTGATTTTCAGCAAGACCACAAAGGCTATATGTGGATAGCCACCGCAGAAGGACTGCACAGGTTCGATGGCAAGCATTTCAAAATATTCAAGCATAGAGAAAATGAAGACAACTCTTTAAGCGACAGCTACATACACGACCTATTATCGCAAGACAAGAAACTATACATAGGTACAGATGTAGGCACGCTAGATATAATGGATGAAGAAACATATTCGGTTTCTCATCTTGACCTTAAAACTGTAGACCCTAGTTTTGACTATTCCATAGACCAACTTATAAGCTACCAAGGCAATATCATAATCAATACAAATGGTGGTGGCCTGTGGCAGTATAATCCTACATTAAAAAACATCCGAAAACTGGAAATACGAGATTTGAAAGGCAAAAATGTTACTCAAATAATTGTAGTTGATAAAAACTTAATATTACTAACAAGCAACTCCATAGTATCTACCAATCTTAATCATTCTATAACCGTATTTAAAGATGACAACCTTAAACTTACCTGCATAGCCCTTTTTGAAGACAAATATCTGCTAGGCACTCAAAAAGGGCTCTACTCCGTCAATAAAAATTTCGGCAATACGAAGCAGCTACCGATGCCAGAGAAAAAACGATTTGTAAATATAATAAGCACCATAACCGTCTCCCAAAACAAGGCATGGATAGGAACAGCAGGAGGCTTGCTACTGCTCAAGGAAAATGCATTCACACTATACCGTGCTAATCAACTACGGCCATTCTCCTTGGTAAATGATAATGTGTCTACGCTCTTTCTAGACGAGGAGGAAAATCTTTGGATAGGCACTCAAGCAGGTATAAGCAAATATGCTCCGAGCCTCAAGAAATTTGAACTATTACAATATTTTGAGCTCGACGATGAAAATTTTAACAACAACGTGTACTATACCTACGAGGATAGAAGCGGCAGCATGTGGCTTGGTACCTTGTCTTCTGGCCTTATAAAACTAGATGCCAATAATGCAATAGAAAAGGTATATCCAAAGGTAGCAGATGGGCCATTTGAGTCCAACTCGGTCCGGTGTATTTTCGAAGATAGTAAAGGAACATTTTGGATAGGTACAAGCTTAGATGGTATATTTACATTCAATAGAAAGACGGGTATATTTACTGCAGTAGCCAACACAGAGCTAGGTAATTTAAAATCTAATACAATCCGAGAATTTTACGAAGATTCTAAGGGAAGGCTTTGGGTAGGCACGCTGTACGGTCTTGCCCTCAAAGATTCTACAAGTTTTAATTTTGAACATTACCGAGCTGAAGAGCTTACCAATAATAACTCCATCTATCAGATAGAAGAATTGGTAAATGAGGAGAAACTAATACTCGCCTCATTTAGAGGTGGACTGCAAATTTTTGATATTAAAAGCAAAAAATTCACTTCCTATAAAAATATACTCAACGACACGAAAAGCATAAGCAATAATAACCTCATGTCTATGGCTTGGGTAAACAAAGATACGCTCCTAATAGGCACCTATGGTGGTGGGCTCAATATTTTTGACCTCCGCACAAAAACATTTAGCAGTGTGACTGAAGCAGATGGACTAGTAAATAATGCAGTTTATGGCATTTTATATCAAGGTGAGGGTAATTGTTGGCTTTCCACTAACAATGGTTTAGTAAACTATAATTTGTACTCTCACATCTTCAAAAACTTCAAGCCGATACATTACTTACAAAGTACTGAGTTTAATGAAGGAGCATTCACCAAAACCTCCAATGGTTACTACTACTTTGGAGGAGTTAATGGCATTAATTATTTCCGACCGGAAGAGATCAAATTTGACACTACTGCATCGCCCATCTATTTCACCGATGTACGTGGACAATTTACCAAAAAGTCAAAAGACAGACTTGCCCTGAGTTTTACAAACAGTAGACTAGAGATAGACTTTATGTCACTATACTACAGTAATCCTGAAGCCATAGGGTACTTTTACAAATTAGAGGGTTTTGATAATGAATGGATAAGCAGTCAAAGTCAAAATACGGCTATCTATCCCCGTTTGAGTCCGGGCACATATACATTCAAAGTAAAAGCGGCAGACGAATTTGGCAATTGGGTATGCACCTCAGAAGAGTTAACCGTGGTTGTAAGTCCTCCTTTCTGGCAAAGTTGGTGGTTTGTAGCTTTGAGTATACTCCTTGTAGGAGGTCTTATATACATACTCTTTAGATACCGCACTCGAGAGATAGAACGATCGTATAAATTACGATTAGTCGATTCTGAGCTAGCTGCATTACGTAGCCAGATGAACCCTCACTTTATCTTCAATTCCCTAAATAGTATACAGTACTTTATTCTTAAAAAAGAACCACGAGAGGCCTATTCATATCTGAGCAAGTTCGCTAGCTTAATGAGAAAAATACTGCAAAACAGCAGGCTACGCTATATCACAGTAGCAGACGAGATAGAAAGCTTAAACCTATATCTAGAAATGGAGAAAATGAGGATGGATAATAACCTTGACTTTACAGTGTCCACTCAAAATATAGATGACCTAGAGGCTACAAATATTCCAACTATGCTTATTCAACCATTCGTAGAAAATAGTATAATACATGGACTATTGCCTAAAAAAGATAACCGATCACTAAAGGTAACTATATCGAAAGAAAACGACCACCTTAACTGTACCATAATAGATAATGGAATAGGTAGAGATGCATCTGAAGTCATGAATGCTAAGCGAAGCAGCAAACACACCTCGGCTGGCATGTCACTCACTCAGAAACGACTAAGAATACTTAGTGAAGGTAAAGGGAACTTTAATGTGAAAATAACGGATGTGAAAAATGAGGATGGTAGCACAGGAACAGAAGTGAGCCTAATAGTACCTATAATTACTGAAATAAATTAAACACTATCCAGCTACCGAGGTAGGCTAGAGCAGTCATATATACAAACTGTATAGTAGGCCATTTCCACGTTTTAGTCTCTTTATATACCACCGCCAGCGTGCTCATGCATTGCATAGCAAATGCGAAGAATACCATAAGAGAAAGTACTACAGCAAGCGTATAAATAGGTTTGCCATTTTCGTCAGTATCCTTGTTCATTTTCTCACGTATCTGCTCAAAATTTTCCTCATCGCCAACACTATAGATCGTACTCATAGTTCCTACGAATACTTCCCTTGCGGCAAATGAAGTGATAAGCGAAATCCCAATTTTCCAATTAAATCCCAATGGTTTAATACTCGGTTCTATCGCTTTACCAAAATGCCCAGCATAGCTTTCTTCTATTTTACCCGCTTGTTTCAGTTCCAGGTTACTCTCAGCTGTTGGTCCATAACTAGCTAAGAACCATAACACTACGGATACAATAAGGATCACTTTGCCCGCCTCTGTAACAAAACTAAGTGACTTCTGCCAGCAATTTATCCAAATATTATTCCACCTAGGAGGATGGTAGATTGGCAGCTCCATTATAAAATAAGAGGGGATATCGTGTTTTATGAGCCATTTAAAAACCACAGCTGCAGCCAATGCGGCAACTGTACCCAATACGTACATGGCAAGCATAACTAAAGCCTGCAGGTCTACTACCCCAAAAATCATAGTGCTAGGTATAGCCATAGATATAAGCAAGGTATAAACGGGTAGCCTAGCAGAACAACTCATAAGCGGTGTCACCATAATAGTAATGAGACGATCTTTCCAGTTCTCGATGTTCCGAGTACTCATAATAGCGGGTATAGCACAAGCTGCACCGCTAAGTAGAGGAACGACAGACTTACCACTAAGACCTAGGCCGCGTAGCATCTTATCCATTATAAAACTAACGCGAGCCATATAGCCAGTATCCTCAAGCAAGCCCATAAAAAAGAAGAGAATAGCTATTTGCGGTACAAATACTACCACACCTGCTATGCCGGCAATTAAACCATTAATTACTAACCTTTTGAGCCACCCATCTGGCAATAAGTCACTTAGTAATTCGCTAAGAGTAGCAAAGCCTGTCTCTATCCAATCCATAGGATAAGAGGCAAGCGTAAATACACTTTGAAATATAACTAGCAAGACCACTAAAAACATAAGGTATCCTAAAATAGGATGAGTAGCATATGCATCTATCTTGTTTGATATAAGTTCTCGTTTCGATTTTAGAGTAGTCGTTTTATTCAGTAGCTTAGAGATAGCGTCGTAATGCGTTTCGTGTGTATGGTCTAGCTCACTTCCAAAAGCATAATGTGGCACGAACTGCTCTTCCGCTAACGCTTTTTTTATAGCATCCGTACCTTCTCCCGTTCTAGCATTAATTTTGAATACTCGTATTCCAAGTTCTTTTTCAAGTCTGTCTATGTCTATCTCAAAACCCTTAAAATCTGCTATGTCTAGCATATTCAGTGCTAGCACCATCGGTATATTGTGCTGAGCTAATTGACTGAAATAAAACAAATTTCTTTTCAGATTAGCAGCATCTGCGATATATAAGATAGTTTGAGGTGGTATATCTTCAAAAAACACCTTCACCGCCTCTTTTTCATCTAAACTTTTAGGATTAAACGAGTAGGTGCCGGGTGTATCGATTAGCTTGATTTGCGTGGAGCCAACCTTGTATGATCCTTCTTTATTTTCTATGGTTGTGCCTGGCACATTGGTTATCTTCTGTTTTAATCCAGTAAGCTGGTTAAACAGTGAAGATTTTCCGCAATTGGGATTGCCTGCTAGTACTATTTTTCTTGTAATGCTCAAGATATATTAAAGAGAGGATCTAAGGGTCTTACTACGATGCTATCTGCCTCATTGCATCTCATGCTAAGTGTATATTCTTCTAACTCATAGGCTATTGGATCTCCAAAAGGAGCTTTGAGTATTGGTTTAATTAGCACACCGGCGATACAGCCCATTTCTTGTAGCTTTTCCTTGAACGGAGACTCCTCTACAGAAGCTATTCGTGCTATTTGTCCTATTGCTAATTCGGTAAGTTTCACTTGCTTGCCGCAAAGATGTATTTTTATTTGGATTAATTAAAGATAGTGAATCTTATAGCATATTTATTAGCACAGTAAAAACTAGAATTACTGCCAAATTTAATAAAATGGCTTTTGCACTATATAGGGGCTTTCGTACTGCAGAACTACCACTCCAATAACTCCTCAACCTTCCTTTTTAATCTGCTTTTTCCCATAAAGTTGATTTCTAAATCTGCATGAAATGGTATGGGAGTATCTAGACTACCCACTCGCATAACAGGTGCATCTAGACTAGTAAAGCAGTGCTCACCTATCCAAGCAGCTATCTCTCCTCCTATGCCACCTTCTAGTGTGTCCTCATGCACTATTAGCACTTTCCCAGATTTGGCTACAGCCTGGCTTACTGCCTCTTTGTCCCATGGTAATAGTGTTCTTAGGTCAAGTATTGTTGCATCTATCCCAAGATCAGCTACTACTTCTTGACACCATTGCACAGCTAGTCCGTATGTTATGAAGGTGATTTCTTCTCCTTCTTGCACCCACCTAGCTTTGCCTATCTCTGTAGTAAACTCTTCTATACAAACTTCTTCTCGTAAACTTCTATATAATCCCTTGTGCTCAAAGTACAATACAGGATTTGGATCTTCGAAGGCAGCTAGTAGTAATCCTTTGGCATCTGACGGAGTGCTCGGATACACAATTTTAAGACCGGGTAAATGGAAAAACCATGCCTCATTACTTTGACTGTGAAAAGGCCCCGCTGCTGACCCACCACCTGTTGGCATACGGACCACTACATCGCTATTCTGACCCCAGCGGTAGTATGTTTTGGCCAGATTATTTGCTATCTGATTAAACCCACAGCTCACAAAATCTGCAAACTGCATTTCTACCATTGTTTTTTTACCTCCCATAGATAGACCCAAAGCAGCTCCAAGCGGTGCTGCTTCACAGATAGGCGTATTACGCACCCTGTCATGGCCAAACTCTGCTACGAAACCATCTGTGATTTTAAATACTCCTCCATAGTCTCCTATATCTTGACCCATGAGCACTAGATTATCATACTTACTCATAGCCGTTTTCAGTCCGTCTTGTATGGCATCTATAAAACGTATTTCTGCTTTATCTCCTTGCTGTGCAACTACTTGCGGCGTGTACGGCTTATAAACGTCACCCATTTCTGTAGCAGTATCTACAGGTATAGACTCACGTGTTTTGAGTATCTCTACAGCCTCATTTATTTCATCCGTTATTTCATCTTTTATAGCCACTATCTCTTGGCCAGAAATATGCTTGTTTAGAATCAGGTATTTTTCAAAGTTCTCAATCGGATCTCTTTTAGCCCACTCATCCATTAACTCCTGAGGCACATATTTAGTGCCACTCGCTTCTTCGTGCCCTCGCATTCTAAAAGTCTTACACTCCAATAAAAAGGGCCTTGGGTTTTTTCTCAGATCCTGAGCAATAGCAGAAACTTCTGAGAATACTTCTAAAATATTATTTCCGTCAATAGTCTTGCTTTCTATACCATAGCCTATCCCTTTATCTGCTATATTGACACAGCGAAACTGGTCACTGCTCGGAGTACTTAAACCGTATCCATTATTCTCTACCAAAAATATCACAGGCAAATCCCAAACAGCAGCTAGATTTACAGACTCATGAAACTCACCTTCACTTGTACCTCCGTCTCCACTAAAGGCAAGTGTCACCTTACCTTTTCCATCTAACTTATTGGCTAGTGCCACACCGTCTGCCACACTTAGCATAGCACCTAGATGCGAAATCATGCCTGCTATGTGATACTCACTAGTGCCAAAGTGAAAGGACCGATCTCTTCCATTGGTAAATCCTTCTATATTGCCTTGCCATTGATGGAGTAGTCTCTTGATCGGAATACCTCTACTCGTAAACACCCCTAGGTTACGATGCAACGGCATTATATATTCATCTGCATCTAAAGCTAACGTAGCACCTACGGCTATTGCCTCCTGTCCGATACCACTAAACCACTTGCTAACCTGACCTTGCCTAAGTAGTTTTAGCATTTTTTCTTCTATCATCCGTGGTTTCACTAAAGCAGCATACAGCGTCTTTAGTTGTGCAGAATCATACGTATTAAATTGATCGAAGTTCATATCGTTATCACGAATTAAATACAATATTTGGTAGCTACGGAGTAATTCCAAACCTATTTTCGTACCGTGCTTCTATTGTTAGATAATTACGACTCATTTACCTATAATCTATACGATTATTTCTGCCGCTGCGGTGCGGAAGTAGACGTAGTGCGAAATGATGTAATAGACGTTGCTTCCATTGGTAAAAAGTACAAAGGAATAATACTATCCCCTGGACCAGGCCAGCCAAAAGATGCAGGTAAAATGATGGAAGTTATCGAACGCTATCACAACATCTTACCCATTTTTGGGGTATGTCTTGGAATGCAGGCACTAGGCCAGCATTTCGGTGCAACACTACAAAGAGCTAGTTTTCCTATGCACGGCAAGGTGAGTACACTTACTTTTGAGGAGCAACATCCTATGTTTCAGCATGTAAATAAACCTTTGGACGTTTGCAGATATCATTCCTTAATTCTGACTAACCTAGAGCATACAGCACTACGAACGCTGGCAAAAACTAATAAAGATGAGCCTATGGCTATGGCTCATGGTACATTGCCCATTTGGGCGGTGCAGTTTCATCCTGAGGCTATTTTGACACCACAAGGACTAAAAATTATAAATAATTGGCTATCTTGCTTTGAATTTATCGATACTAAACCGGTTGCGGTTTAAGTTGTTATACTTGCATATATAAAATCACTTGATAGTAGCGGAACACATATCACCCATTTTGCCAATAGATACTAATGCCTCTAGGGAAAAATGTATCGCCACTATGATGGATAATCTTTGTTTTGAATTACCTGTAATGCGAGACGGAAAGCTATATGGAACAGTAGAGCTAGACGAGTGTATTCAAAGCAAAGAAGAAACAATTGAATCTTTGGTTGAGCCTGGTTGTGCTAGCGTGCATGCTAGTTCTAGTCTATTTGACGTACTCAGAATATTTAGTGAGTCAAAAGCCAATGTTTGTTGTGTATTAGGCGAAAACTTGAAATGGATAGGCATTGTAACAAAAACAAATGTTCTAGAAGCCTTGGCACAATCCCTTACTGTGAAGCAAGTAGGAGCTGTACTAGTCTTAGAAATGGTAGCTCACCAATACTCTACTAGCGAAATCTCTAGAATAATAGAGAGCGAAGGGGCCCAAATATTGGGAATATGGCTTACTAATACAGAAGGAAGTGGGAGAATACAAGTAAGTATAAAACTCAATACTCAAAATGCCGAACGCATAATCAACAGTCTTCAACGGTTCAGCTACGAAGTAATAGCCATTTTTGGTGATGAAGACTACAAAGATAATGTAGAGAGTCGCTTCGAATCTTTAATGAAATACATTGATATCTAAGCATTTATATGTTTTTCTTCTTGTATTTGTAGGGCTATCAGCCAAGGCTCAAGATATCCTTGTTTCTAAGATTACAATAACAGGAAACACTAAAACTAAAGACCACGTAATACGGCGAGAGATTCTTATACAAGAAGACTCTACCTATACGAGCAAAAGGTTAAAAGAGCTCTTATCTCAATCTGAAAACAGGGTACTAAACCTTAATTTATTTAACACCGTAAATAGCACATTAGACACCGTAAGTGAAGTAAATTTTGTAACACTAGAGATAGTAGTTGTAGAGAAATGGTATATCTGGCCTATTCCTTTTGTAGAATTTAGCGATAGAAATTTTAATGTTTGGGGAGGATTAGACTTTGATCCTGCAAGGACAAACTACGGTTTGTACGTGTTCAATTATAATCTTTTTGGCAGAAACCATACACTTAAAACTAAAATGAAAACGGGCTACCATACTAAGCTAGGAGTAGAGTACCGTATTCCTTTTTTATCATCAAAAACACAATGGGGGCTGAACACACTAATAGAATACGCCGCTCAAAACGAAGTATGGTATCAGACCAGAAATGACAGTCTACAGTTCTTTAAGAATGGAAAGAATAATTTGATAAAAACCTTAAAATCAAAGGTGGAATTCAGCAAAAGAATCAACCCGTTCTCTCGCCTATTCATAGGAGTTGCATACGAAAATGGGCAACTAGACACTTCTGTTCCCACTGGCGACTATTTTAGCAACAATACGGGATACCAAAACACATTTGGGATAAACTTAGGTCAGGAATATGATACACGAGACAATATTTTTTACCCCATAGAAGGGAAATTTTTATCTCTGAGAGCCACTGCAGAAGGATGGAAAAATATAGACTGGACACCCAATCTAGAGATACGTACAAAGATCCAATATTTTAAGAAGCTTACACCTAAAATATCTACGGCACTAGCTGTATTTGGCACCCTAAAAAGCAATCCTACACTGCCCTACTCTAGGCGACAAGTGCTAGGATATAATCAAATAGTACGTGGGTTTGAGTACTACGTTATAGATGGCACGTGGGGCTATACAGGCAATGCAGCTATACGATACCAACTGGTGCATAAACCCAAACTGAAAATAAATCTAATCCCATTCCAAAACTATAAGTTGCTGCCACTCAATATATATGCTGAAGCCTATGTAGATGTGGGTCAAGCTGGGTTCAAAAATAATGACCCATCCAATCAGCTAAATGGGGAGTTTTTATACGCTGGCGGATTAGGTCTAAATCTACTATTGTATAACGATAGATTACTACGTCTAGAATATAGTTTGAACAGTTTACAAGAAGGTGGTTTCTTTGTACACTTCGAAAAAGCAATTTAAACATGAAAGTAGCACTGTACGGTAGACATATAGAGACTAAAGGATTCAAGGCTTTTTACGAAAAATTTACTCGTTTGCTAAGTGAACATGGTATTGCATATGAAGTAAGTTTAAGCTACGGCAAGTTTATACAAGATACTTACGGATTTGAGTGTGAGTCATGTGCAGACACTCAACTTACGCCCGACCAGTTCGACTGTCTCATAAGCCTAGGTGGTGACGGTACTGCACTAGATACTTTATCCTTAGTACGAGATTCTGGGCTGCCGGTAATGGGTGTCAATTTAGGTAGGCTTGGATTTTTGGCTAACATCAAAATGGACAAAATAGAAGCTGCCATTATTGCTTTAAAAAACGGAGAGATAATTACCGAAAAACGAGCATTGCTGCAAATAGAATGCGATATACCAGAGATAAATGAGTTTCCCTATGCACTCAATGACTTCGTAGTGCAAAAAAGAGACACTTCTGCTATGATTACTGTAAAAGCTAGTCTCAATGGGCAATTTATGAATAATTACTGGGCAGATGGTCTTATAGTAGCCACGCCTACAGGCTCTTCTGGCTACTCACTTAGTTGTGGCGGACCACTTATTTTCCCAGGTAGTAAATCATTCGTTATCACACCTATAGCAGCTCACAATCTCACAGTAAGACCTGCAGTAATTCCAGACAGAACCGTACTTGAAATAGAAACAAGCGGACGAGCAGATACCGTACTTATCACCTTAGACTCTCGCTCATTTGTAGTGCCTAGTAATACCAAACTCACGCTTCGTAGAGCACCGTTTAATTTTATAATGCTTCAGCTAGAAAGCACTACCTATATGGATACCATACGCAATAAGCTGCTCTGGGGAGCTGATAAAAGGGACGAAGTATAAACCTACTCCCTATTTTTGCTATCAAGCCATATAGTAACAGGTCCATCATTAACCAAAGCCACTTTCATATTTGCACCAAATATTCCGGTTTTTGTAGTTACTGCACTAGCACATTCATTCACAAATTTTCCATATAATGAAATAGCCACATCAGGATGAGCTGCTTTAATAAAAGAGGGTCTATTTCCTTTTTTTGTGCTAGCATGTAGGGTAAACTGACTTACCACAAGCAATTCTCCTTGTACATCGAGGACACTATTATTCATCTTTTTATTTTGATCTTCGAAGATTCTCATTAGCGTTATTTTCTTCACTACCCAATCTATATCTTCCTGTGTATCTGCACTTTCTATTCCTAATAAGATGAGCAGTCCTTTCGAAATCTGGGAGTATACACTCTGATCTATTGTCACACTTGCTTCTGTCACTCGCTGTATCAATGCTCTCATACTACAAGTTTAATGCGTTGATTATCAATAATACCAACGGCAAGCACAAGTTATCAACTTCTCGCTATCTTTGCCTAGTGAGAATTATTACACTCTTTGTTTTTTGTACTCTAATGGTTTCTGTTTTTGCACAGCGACAGCAAGGTATGATCATCGATAATTATAGCGGAAATATTGGTATTCAGTACAATCCAGCAAATTTAGCAGACAGTAGATTCAGGTTCAATATGAACATGATAGGATTCAATGCTCATCTACAGAACAACTATATACAGGTAGAGCCTCCACACAGCATTTATAAGTTTTTAAATTGGAAAAGGGATAGCACTTTTGGTACGCAAAATTTCGATTATCCCTATGTAGAAGAGTATACCAAAGAGCGGCTCAATAGCAATGATAAGTTTGTGTATACCAATGCTTCTGTAAATTTACTTAGTATGCAATTCGCACTAAAAAACCAAGCAGGTTTATCTTTTGCCGTCACCACAAAGGCATATGGGAAAGTAAGTAATTTGTCAGAAAACGGTCTAAAAACATTTTTACAAGATCTAGATTCCGTTGGGTACGCAAAAGAAAACCAACGACGTCTACTTGGGGAGACTATAGATATTAGTAACACAGGTGCTGCTGCACTGGCCTACCAACAATTTAGTTTTAAATATGCCGTGGTAGCCAAGGACAAAGGTCAAGATTTTTTTAAAATCGGGCTAGGTATAGACTACAATATCGGACTATATGGTGGCTACTTCAAGGCCAATGACGTGAGCTATACACTCACTGGTATAGATACTCTGTCTGTAACCGCGGCAGATATGGAACTAGCCTATATAGATCCTAACTACCTTGCAAGTCCTGACAGAAGGTTAAATGATTTCTTTGGTAAAAGTAGACTTGGACGTGGTGTCGGTATAAATGGAGGGTTCGTATACGAGCACAGACCAAATAGTAAGGCCTATAAATATCTTATGAACCGCCGTAATCAGGTGGACCAATCTGTTAATAAGTACGACTGGAAAATAGGTGCAAGCATTATAGATTTAGGTTTTGTAAATTTCAACAATGGTGCAGCTGCAAGAAAACTTACTGTAAGTAGCCCAACAAGCCCAAAGAATTGGAATAATTTTGACTCTGCAGACATGTGGAAGAACATAGACGATTTAGATACCTTCATAAACACATTCTTTTCTAATGTAGAGCAAGATTCTTCCTTTAGAATGTTCACTCCAGCTACATTAAACCTTTCTGCTGACTATAAAATTAGGGATAATATATATCTCGCAGCTAACTATACTCAGAGCCTGATGCGTAACAAAGGCAAAAACGTAAAAACACCTAATGTTCTAAGCATAGCACCTCGCTACGAAAGCAGGTGGCTCACAGTTGCTCTGCCCGTATCTATAAGCAGATATTACAACATTGTAAATCTAGGGGCCTACGTGCGAGGTGGCGTTTTCTACATGGGATCAGATAATCTAGGCGGATTTTTAACAGGTAAAAAAACCAATGGTGCTAATATATATGCCGGATTTAACTGGCCCATTCATTATAAAAAACTTAGAGACTCAGATGGGGATGGAGTGTCTGATGACGAAGACCAATGTCCCGATATGGCAGGCCCTATTAAAACGGAAGGTTGCCCAGATGCAGATGAAGATGGTATAGCAGACGATGAGGATAAATGCCCGAACGAAGCAGGGAAAAAACAATTCGAAGGCTGTCCTGATTTGGACGAAGACGGTCTAGTAGGAGATGATGATGAATGCCCCGGAGTGTATGGAGACAAGAATACCAATGGTTGTCCAGACAGAGATGGAGACGGTATACATGATGCGATAGACATGTGCCCAGATATAGCGGGTGAGCTAAAGTATAAAGGATGTGTAGAGGCACCAGAAGATATATCAAACAATACTAAGGTTTCAGATAAGGAGAATATTCTGAAACCAATAACGGAGGAAAGTAAGTTCGATAATTGGGATTTTGTAACGTATGAATACTGGCCGGTTCTTGGAGCGTACAATGACGTACGGTGGGCCGAAGAGCTACAAGCTAGGCTAAAAACTAATATTGGGATTACTACAACTGTAAAGTCAATACCTGGACTAAGTAAGTACTACGTAACACTGGGCCAAGCAAACTCTATAAGTGAGGCTAAAGAGATACAAGAGATACTAGATATGCCACGATTTAAGCAAGAACTGAACGGTAGTTTATGGTGGAAGAAGATTAATAAATCTTAAATTCAACTCACAAACGCAACAATTTAAAGAGCTAGTTTATGGTGGTTAAAAAGAGATGATTAGGGGCTAGCCCCTAATCATCTTCGGAAATTTTCACTACCTTCACTTCTCGACAAAAAGTTGTAAAGATGAGT
>JBDNFQ010000041.1:0-1269 GCA_041689715.1 Bacteroidia bacterium | reverse complement strand
TACGTTGAGGTTAGGAATATGATCTGTAGCATTGCCATAGTTTAAGGCTGCTTTATCTGCAAGGTTTCCCTCAGGATCTAGCACGGGGTGGCTTGCTGCTATAGGCTTAGCCTCGAACACTTTATTCAAGAGGCGTTCTCCATTTTCATCTTTGGTCAGTCCAAGATCAAAAGGTAATGTCTTCTTTTCGTCTGCCTGTCTAAACTTACGTGAGATGCCGCTGCTAAGAGGAAGGGTACTGTTAGCGTATATATAGTCTATACCTATGGCACTCGCGGTTACTAAACTCTTTAGCCCAAAGTGAGAATAGTGAATAGTAAGCTCATTGGCGTAGAACTGCTTCTCTTTTAGCAAATCACCAAGAGATGAGTGAGCATATCCAAGTTTTATTACGGGTTCGCCATCTATGATTTGGTACATACCGCCTACAGACGTTGTATGAGCCATAAGGACCTCGTGTGCGTGTCTTTTCTTTATATCTCCAAAATCTTCGGCGAGACCTTTTAGGATCTCTTTTTTGATAGAACGTTCTACGCTTTTTTCTGTATCTCCTTCTGTTAAGCCATGTTCTTCTAAAAGTCTGTCAATATTTTCGAAGTGATATGTTGCTACACTCGGCACTGGTATGCCGCTAAAAACTGCACGTATTTTATCAGTTGGTTTTAGGCCTAGTTGTATTTTTATATTTTGTATAAATGCCTCGAAAGGAGAAGTCGTTTTAGATGCTTCGTTGATCAAAAAACGAATTTTAGTCTCTTTGTCCTCTATACGAGAAAGGGCATCCTGAAGGTCTATTCTAAACTTAGGCACAGCCATAAGTGTTTTGAAATGTAACTCTAAGAAGCCTTCGAAAAGTAGAACAGATTCATCTCCTAGTTCTTCGATTGTCTTAAAATTTTTCTTACCAAAAATTTGAAAAAGCTTACCACAGAATTGATCTATTTGAGCCTTGTTAATACCTGTGATGATGAGTTGTGGTATTTCTACAGGTTTAGAGACTCTAGCTCTGGTCATATATTTATATGACTCTAATATTTCTATCACAGCTTGACCACCTACTGCACCTGTTCCACCAAAAAATACCATTTTAAAAGCAAATGGATTGTTGCTAGTGTCTGCAGCTAGCTCTTTTAGTTTTAAGAAAAAAGATTGGTTTTTGTATTGTGTAAAATCGTCTTTGTTCAGCATTTGGAATCCCTTTTCATTTTTCAAAGGGCGACAAATATACTAAAAGACTTAGCTATAGCATAGTCGGGTCGAGAGCTATAT
>JBDNFQ010000040.1:0-1123 GCA_041689715.1 Bacteroidia bacterium | reverse complement strand
TAGCAGTTTTAAAGGCAATATTTGCCCGATTAATACATCACTTATCACACTACAAAACTAACTACTCCCCGTAAATTTCATGTGAGCCAAAAAAAAGAGTAAGAGCTAGGTCAAATATCAATCCTGATTTTTACCCATAAAAAAAGGGGTGAAAACCACCCCTTTATCTAATTTTTTACTACAAGTGAAAACTCACTTCTTCGGATAATTAGTTATCGTACTTAGTATAGTCGATTTTACTCATAAACTTTTTCTCTAACGCAGTCCAAGTTTCTGGTCCTCTCCAATGGCCCCTGCCATAAGCAAAACGTGTTTTTCTCCAGCTTCCGTACTTGTTGTGCAAGTTCTTAAGATAGTAAATGCCTACTTTAAGGTAGTTTCTACGCGTTTTACCGCCTTCTAAGTCTAGTTTTTTGTACCAGTGCCAGAATGTAGCATCGATTACTTGTAAGTCTCCGTGGTCAGTTCCGCCATTGGTATTGGTGATGTATCTCCAACCACTTTCGTTATTGCCTATTTCTTTTACTAGCTCAAACGGTACACCAGCTTCTTGGCAGATAGAGTCTGCTACTTCAAATACTGATTTTGATTTCACCACATTAGGTGCTTCTTTTTTCTTCTCTACTTCAGTAGCTTCTACTGCAGCGTCATTCTTCTTGACGTTTTGTCTGTTCACAAAACTGGTAGCCACTATGGATATAACCAATAGTGTACTTACGACAATGTGCTTGCTCAAATGTTTCATAAGAATTATTTTTTATTTATTTTCACGATAAGGCGATATCATTTGTTTTTTTTATATATTTGACGGTCGCCTTGTTGCGTATTGTACTGCAAAGGTAGTACTAAAATAATTCGGGAGTAACCGTCGTGTTACCCACATTGTATTCTATAGCTTAGAAAATGGGGCAATTTTACTACAAATCAGGAGTTTAAGGATTCTCTCAGACACCAAAAAAGGCTTTCTGTGACAGTTTCTTGACGAAACCAAATCACAAAAAGCCTTAGAAACTATTTCTTAGTCTTGGAATATTACGCCTCAGCTGGCATTCCTCTAGAGCTTATATAACGCTCCGCATCTAGTGCTGCCATACAGCCAGTACCTGCAGCGGTAACTGCTTGT
>JBDNFQ010000039.1:0-1652 GCA_041689715.1 Bacteroidia bacterium | reverse complement strand
TATCATTAATATCCTCACAATAGAAAAACTACTCGAACTCCTAGCTTCATCATACTCCCAAATAGCTATAAATCTAGTCTCTGAAAGCTTAAAACGTATTTATGCCTCTCTGAATCCACCAAAAATAACTTTACTTAGAAAGGCTCTGGAATTATTTGATTTTCTGCTTTGTACTACTTTTACAAAAAATACCAGACCAACAGCCGGTTTTTAGACAGACTGCCGTTGTAGTGCATTTGACGCAACCTTTCAAATCCATTGACGTCTAATAACAAAGGAGAAGTATGAAACTAAACAAAACGATTTTAACCGGACTTTTAATTATTGCTTTTGCCTGCAATAATGATGACGATCCACACATAAACATTAACGGAACATACACTGGGACTTTTGAAAGGAGCGGTGTACTTTCTAATGTTGAATTAGATTTTGCTGAAAATGCGTTTACAGGTAGCAGTGAGGTAAACAAATATCCTGCAATTTGTAACGGAAATTATTCTAAGACCTCTAATGAAATAACTTTTTCTAACCTGTGTATTTGGACAGCAGAATTTGACTGGACATTAATACTGGATGGAAATTGGACTTTTGATCTTAATGGAGATAATCTGACACTTATTAAGTCTAACGGAGATAAATATACTCTGACTAAACAATAAAATAAAGCACTACAATAACTAAGTATGTTGGCACGTAAGACCAACAATGAAGCTAGTGTTCCTCCACGGATGGACACGGTTCATTGTTCCCTCGATACTTCGACAAACTCAGTACAGGATCGAGGATTATTCTATTCCACGACAAGCAGATTCTCATTCTATTTACCCCTCAAACTCCACCTTCTCTCTCCAGTCTCCTCTTCTGCCTTCAGCTCTTGCGGCATCTTCGGCGATAGTTCCTATATGAAACAACCCTAAACATCGCTCACCTTCTGGCAAATGCAGAAAAGCACTAAACTCTTCTCCTAGTGCATAGTCTGGTGTACTCCAATAGCCGCCATATTTATCTGTGCTTGCTAGGTACAGCCACATATTTTGAACTGCCATAGCCGTAGCTGCTATTTCTTCGAATTCTGGGAGGATTTCATTTCTATCCATACAGATAGCCACGATATGACTCACCTGCTCTTTTCGTTGTTCTATCTTCTCTAGTTTTGTGCTATTGTATCTTTCGACAGGCGTATCTTGCACATAGCATTGTTTGCAAAAGTCTAGCATCCTATTCATTGCCACTCCGCTATACACCTTAAACCGCCACGGCTCTGTATTGCGATGTGTAGGTGCCCAGTTGGCCAGTTCTAACATTTTGTCTATGACTTCTTGTGGCACTTTTTCGCCACTCATCTGCTTTGGGAATATGGATCTACGGTTTTGTATGGTTTTTTCTATAGACATATTTGGTGCTGCGAAGATAGTAGTTGGGATTAAAACACTCAGGCACTAAGTTTTATAAAACATTAAGATATTTGGGTTTGATAACTCCACATTTACATTAGACGGGGAGACATTCAGTCGTCGTTCAATATTCTTTAAACAAGCACATTAAGATTTTCGCCGTAGGCGAAATGATTGCGGCAGCACTTTACTTTTCTTAATGCCATGGCTACAGATAGTAAAGGTCAAAAATTTAAAACACTCAGGCACTAAGTTTTA
>JBDNFQ010000038.1:0-18764 GCA_041689715.1 Bacteroidia bacterium | reverse complement strand
TATGAAAATCTGTATCTCAAAAGAATAGTCGAAATCAGGTTACTAAGCATAGACAAACTTTATATTCTGGACCAAATCTGGATGCATACTTTTAGCTACCGGACACGTTTTTGCTGTGTTTTCCATTATATTCTTCTCCTTATCTGTCCAGGTTTCATGAACACTAATCACTACTTGAATCTCACTAATTCTTCTTGGATCGGCAGACATTATCTTTTGAACCTTAGCATTTATAGTATTAAATGCTATGTCAGATTCTTTCGCTTTTATCCCCATCACGGTTATCATACAAGAGGCTAATGCCGTGGCTACTAAGTCTGTGGGAGAAAATCGCTCTCCATTTCCATTATTATCTATAGGAGCATCTGTCTCTATAACCGATGCGGATTTTATGTGCTCACAAACCGTTCTCAGGCCTCCTTTGTAGTTTACGTTAGATGTCATATTGCTATCTTATCTTAAACAAATATTGTTTTTATTCCTTAATTTTACGAGGTGCAAAATAATATCTGTCCAAACATACCCCCTTTACTTAAGAAAATAATACTTGTGTGTTGGGTTTGCACTTTTTGTAGCTTTGCGATAGCTCAAGAATCTAGGATTTCTTCATTTTCATTTGGTGTATCTGCAGCGACAAATGGTTACGGACTTCATGGAGACTTAGCCTTACAGCCAAAACAAAAGCTGCTACACGGTTTTCAATTCTCTACTCAAACTATAATACATCCAAAGGAAACAAAGGTACAAAACCCACAACGTGCCAATTCAAAGCCGTATGTATTTGGCAAAATAAACGCCGGTGGTGCTTTACGCCTTAGCTATACACTACAGAAAGAACTTGGCTCTTCAAATACAAATACCCCAAATCTCATAATAGGTATATCTGGTGGGCCCAGTTTAGGTCTACTAAAGCCCTATTTAGTAGGTTATCAAAATCCAGATTATGCAGGGAGTAAACCTGACATTATACAACAGAATGAAACATCCATAGTAAATCAAGATAACATCTATGGGCCTGCTAGTTGGACTAGAGGGATCAAAAGCTTGACCATAACTCCTGGGTTTCACTTAGATTTTCATCTTAAACTAAAATGGATAAGCCCAACCAATACCCAAAGCTGGACTACCGGCATAAGATTAGACTACTTCTCGGACCATTATAAAATCTTATACAAATCTGACAAACAAGCCTTTGCATCTATATATACTGCATATAGTCTAGGAAAAAACAAAATGTAATCTACACGCTTATAAATCAAAAAGGTTGGTTAATTAACTATTACTTGATAGTATAAAATCTAAAAGTAAATTTGTGTGTTTAAATATAATACAAACAAAATTATCATGAATAAGAAGAAAATATTTTCAATTGTATCAATTAGTTTATTGCTGGTTGGTTCTATCATCTTTAGCGTATTCCATGTTGATTCAAGATATTCTCCCAGAACTACTGAAGTTTCGGAAGGAATCTTTGGTTATGCTGAATATATAAATTCTCTAAGAGCAAATCAACAGACTGGCAAAGTATCTAATGACGATGTAGCCAGAGTAATGCAACAAATTAAAAATCAAAGCAACGTTAAGCTGAAGACAGATTGGCCACTCACCTGGTCCTTTAGGGGTCCAGATAACATTGGTGGCAGAACAAGATGTCTTGTGATAGACAAAGACAATTCAGACATAATGTACACCGGCGGTGTATCTGGCGGTGTTTTTAAAACTACAAATAAGGGAGGCAGCTGGTATCCTATCACTTTGGGAGTGGATAATTTTGGTGTCGTGAGTATGGCTCAAGACCACGATGGTAATCTATACTACGGAACTGGAGAAAATCCTTTAGTATCAGGCTTCCAAGATGGAAATGAGAGTAGTGCGTTTAACGGTATGGGGATATTCAAATCTACAGATGATGGCGTTACTTGGAAATTAGTTCCTGGTTCTAACAGCTTCGGTAATATTTTATCCCTTGCTATGCACCCTACTCAAAACTTAATCTTTGCAGGTAGTACTTCAGGACTACGTTACTCAGATGACGGGGGGGATACTTGGGAATTTCTGAAAGCCGGTCAATGCACCGATATCAAATTCAGCTCTAAAGGAGTTTTAATGGTATATAGCTCATCCCTTATGTTCAGATCTGCCACTCCTACAGACAAAGACTCGTATGACCGAGTAACAAGCGTAGGATCTAGCAGTAGAGCAGCTTCCGCTTGGTCGGCTTCGAATCCTAATTATTGCTATATCGTAAAAGTGGGTCAAGCTAGCCTTAATGGCACCACATATGGAGATGCTCTTACCGGATTATATAAATCTACAGATGCGGGTTTAACTTTCACTCGGGAAGTAGGCGAGGTTAGTCCTTTTTTTGCTCCATTTACTTCAATTGGAAATCAGTCTCAGGGAAACTATGATATGTGTATTGCAGTGCATCCTAAAAACAAAGACCGTATATTTATTGGTGGAATAGAATTTGCTGAGTGGAGTTTAGAAACTGGACCAATAATTGTTGGGAACAAATTTGCTTCTCCTACCAATCAGTTTGGAATACACTCAGATAAACATTGGATCACTTTTGATACTACAGGTGTAGACCCGATTATGTTTGTATGTTCTGATGGTGGTATAGCTCGATCAACTGATGCTGAAATATCTCGATACAAGAGCATAAATACTGGCTATACTACAGCACAATTCTTTGGCATAGATGCCGATGTAAACGGAAGAATAGTAGGTGGAACACAAGACAATAGTACTTTTATAATGTCAGGTGAATCCTTTCCTAGAAATCCAGGTTTTGTTATATTAGGAGGTGATGGTTTCATCTCTAAATTTTCAGAAGTAAACCCAAAAATAATATTTGCTGAGCAACAATACGGAGTCTTACATAGGTCCTTACTAGATGGTAGTTCGATGGAAACTATTTGGGACAACAGAGTAAGCACTGCACTTGTCTCAGCTAGTCGGCCTACCAGTTATTTTAATAACCCATACCACCTATGGGAAGATCCTGCGGTTGTAAATGACGTGAAAACAAATGGTCCTACAGGACGAGAAGACGCAACCGTGAATGCTCGTTTATATTTTGCTATGAATGATGGGGTTTGGGTATGTAAGAATGCCTTTGCCAAAGCACATCAACCTGCCGCCCCTACAGAGGATGAACAAGTAAGATGGTTCAGGGTATCTAGCCAAACTGGCGTTCAATACTTAGAAACTTCTGCAGATGGCAACTCACTTTTCATAGCTACCAGAAATGGTAAGGTTATTAGAATAGACAGTCTTCTTACTGCTAAACTTGATACTATATCTCTACCCGTAGCTAATCAAATATCGCCGATGCTTGGCACACCAGTACAATTGAGTATGCCCGTAGGTAACAGAATCATAACATCATTAGCTATAGATGCTAATAACCCTAATCGTGTTGTCGCTACCTTAGGAAATTACAATAACTCTAGTTATGTTTTTATATGCGATGATGCACTAGGATCCGCACCTTTGTTCAGAAGTATTCATAGCAACCTTCCAGATTTTCCTATCTATCATGCTATCATAAGTGTAGACGATCCAGATATAATAATCCTAGGAACAGAATTTGGTGTATGGGCCACGACTAACGGTACAGCCACTAATCCTACATGGGCAGAAGCACTAGAGGGTAAAGACCCAACTAAACCACTACCACGTTCTCCTGTTTTTGACCTAGCTCAAACCACAAACAAATCTTGGTCTGGTCCTAGAATATATGCAGGCACACACGGCATGGGTGTTTGGGAGAGCCAATCTCTACTAACCAACGTTAGAAACAAGTCTAAGAAAGAATCTATTTCAATCTCGGCTTATCCTAATCCTGCCAATAATGTAGTCAATTTAGCTTATGACATTAAAGGAAAGTATACGTTGAATGTATATAGCTTAAATGGCACATTGGTTCATAGCCAAGAAGGATCAAACTCTGGTATTATTAAACTAAACACTGAAACCTATACTAACGGTAATTACTTCTTAGAAATAATAGGTCAAGATACCAAAGCAGTATCTAAAATAATAGTGCAACACTAATACTACCTATAAATAATGAAACTAAAGCCTTTCGTCATAAACACGAAAGGCTTTTTTTATGAAAAACATCTTTTATAAAATAACATCTTATGTATGGGACATACCCATAGCCAAGACCTCTTCACCTCAAAATGAGTACTTGGAGATAGTATGGAGCATGGGTCGCAAAATGCTCAATACCGAAAACGCTAACTTCTCATTTGGAAGCGGTTACGAAGTGTTTAAGCTAGCCATGAGCAAGATACCAACCAACATTAGCAATGCCAGTTCCATACTTGTGCTTGGATTTGGTTGCGGTAGCATATTGGATCTTTTAGAAAAGAGATATAACTATAGTGGAAATCTAGATGGTGTGGAGTATGACCAAGAGATAGTCAATCTGTTTCATCAACACTTTGCCCCAGATTATAATCTCAAGCCAAACATAAGCGTATGCGATGCGAAAGACTTCTCAACTAACTCTGAAAACAAATACGATATTACCTTTATAGACCTATTTATAGACCTGGAGACAGCACCTTTAGTCTTTGATGAGCAGTTTATCACAAATCTGAATGCTATGCTCTCACCGAAAGGCTGTTTGATTTTCAATACTATTCTTAATACAACCGAAGACAACATCAGAACAGCTGAACTTATGGTAAAACTAGGTGAGACCTATAAATCTGTACAGAGTTTCTCTTATCAAAACTTGAATAAAATAATATTAGCTCAATAGGCTGACTTTTTGTTAGTTTATTTTAGTTTTCTTTTTGTTTAAACGACAAATTGTCGTTTATTAGCCATAAGTACGAGCATTGTAATTCAACCTTTAAAGAATATACAATGAAAGTTAACACAGATCAAACATTATTATCAGATATCATTGTAAGTAATTTTGGGAATAAATTGAGTAGCTCACTAGGCGAAACTTCACGTAAGTCTCTTCTCACTCCAAGGGTAGAACTCTCAGAACTTATAGTACAGTTGCCAGGTATCACCAAAGAAGCCATTTCTATAACTCAAGAAGACGACACCCAGCGTATCTCTGCTGACAGAAATGAAAAAGATAATGCGGGAAAGAAACTTCTAACCGAGATGCACAAGGGAAAATTTGATCGAGTTATTAGACTTCCAAAGACTGCAAATCTTTCCGCCACAGAAGCCAACTATAAGCAAGGTCTATTAAATATAAAAATCGATAAAAAATAGAGGCAATGCCTCGCACAATAGCAATTAAATAGATAATTTTTTGGTCAGTTGATACAGAGGCACAAGAAATTGTGTCTCTTTATTTTTTAAAGACTAACTCACCTGTACCTAAGCGTTCTTGTACTATTTTATACTCTGTAGGCTCTACGCTATATACGATATTCCCTTTATTATAAATCTTTACATAAATGCCTCTAGACGCAGTTATTTCGCACGCCAAGGGCGTGTGACTATCTAGCAGCACTTCTTCACATCTTAGATCAAATGCCCGTATATTTGATATTTCTTCGATTGACCCTTTCATTATCCTTACGGCTCCATGCAATGTAGTCTGTGCAGAATTTAAAGATTGAATATACACCTCATCGCCTGCCAAAGTCAAATCTATATCAGATAGTGCATTATGAAAGATCTCTAACCTAGAAATCTTTATGGTATCTGAGGTAAGCACCTGAGCTATAGATTCTACATCTAATCTCACTAAATCCTTCACATAGACTGTCGCCTTTAGTGAATAATCAAAGCTACGTACAAAATTACAGGTGTTCTCATTTCTCAGTATCAATCTACCTCCCTTTACCTCTGCAATAAATTGACCCAGTAAATTTTTGGGAGCCTCTAACGCCACTTCGCCTTGCCTGGCACTATCTTGTACCAACGTAACTATGATTCTATCTGCGACTGATATCTCAGTAAACGAACCTACCATTCGCGTAACCGAGCTCACCGAACCTAAACTTGTTAAACAATCATCCCTTTGCTCTTTGTTACAAGCTCCAAGTAATACCACGGAAATTAAGAAGTATTTATACATCATAAGGTATATCCGATTCCCATTTCAAAAAAATCTGCCACTCCTCTATGAAATCTTAACATTCCTTGAGCACTCCAATGCTTATCGACAGTATAAATAAGTCCCATGCGTTGATTCAGGGGATTCTTTAAGACTCCGGGCTTATACAAGTAAGCTCCTATTTCTGCAGCAACACCTACTTTGCCAAAACTCCACTGAAATCCTCCAGCAACAGCCACTTCTGACTGATCAGCTATAGTAACTTCACTTAGCGGAAAAGTAAAATCTTCAGCGTACTTATATGATTTATCTAAGGTATAGTCTAAGCCAAAACGCCAAGCTTTGGTAATACTTACATTACGTAAGCCTCTTAACTGGACACCTTTATTGTAGAAATTCAATGGGTTAGCAAAGTTTCGCTGCTTTTCCCCATATATAGCGGTTACACGCCAGTCGTACTTTTTAGTTTCGTCCTCCTCCTCTATATTTCCCGTTTTAGAGGAGGCGTTGGATTTTACTCCTAAACCGTATCTGAGAGTAAAAGAAGGGATATTATATCCTAAGTTGGGCACTTTAAAAGCAGCATTAGAATAATGTGAAATAGAAATACCACACTCTATATAGTCCGTATTACTTCTAACTGGCACATGGGCTACCAACCCAAACTGCATACTTCCGTTTAAATGGCTCCCGATTGCCTGATTTCTTCTATTGGTTTCTACGTCGAACTTTTTCGTGAGATAAGCCAAACCTGCTCCCGCTCTAAATCGCAAATCAGAGGATCCTAATTTTAAAACATTCAGTTTCACATGAGCTTGGGCACCGAATGCGTGTCCTGTTTCTTCCTTTCCTAAGTTATAGTACAAAAACCCATACCCTATACTTGGTTTCTGATAGTGAGAACCCCAACCTGTATTAGTTCTATCCATTTCATAGGCTACCTCAAGACCGAAGTTATGTGCTGCTAAGTGTTTGATATCTGCTCTGTGAGCCAATAAAAAACCGGGAGTATAGGATGCTGCAAAATAATTGGAGCTTTGAGCCACGCTGTCAAGTGTACTTAAGGTTAATATAAACAAAGCAAGAAAACACCGAAGCAATTTTAGCTCCATCTTCTTTTTCTATAGAATGCATTAACTAGTCCGAAAACAATAATAATCACTATAGGCAATACCATATTAAGTGTTTGCCAATATAGCTTTTCGGATTTTATTTTTCCTTTATCAAGCAGTCTTAGGACTATTTCCTTGCTTCTTACTTCTATCAGGTTGGTGTCGTCGCAGAGATAGTCTACGCAATTCAAGAAGAATTTTTTATTGGCAAATTCTACTGGCGTACCAAATTGTTTAGAACCGTACTTGTCATACCCTAGGGGATACACCTGTCCGTCACTACTTACTTGATTACTTATTAAATCGCCATCGCCTATTACTATCATGGCATTCCTGGCTATCGACTCTTTGAAAGGAATATCAAAAGCTCGTTTTACCCCTTCCCTAAACTTATAGGGGCTCGTAAACTCGCCGTCTACCAAGACGGCTGCAATTTGGTTCCCATTCCTAAAATTCTCTGAATTCGGTCTTACTTTTAGTAAATCAAGTGAAATTAGTACGGGGTTATGAGCTAGCCTAGATCTAGGAGAAGAACGAAGTAAAACCGTTTTACGAAGTTTATCCGTATCCGTAGTATCCAAAGAGCTGCAATACCTGCCCCATACATTCTCTAGATTTTTAGATACAGGATTGTCATTTATTGAATTATAAAGAGGATAAAACATCCAAGGAAAAAACCCTGGTCTATTCGTTTGTTGATTTATTGCAGGTATCCCATGGCTTTGTAAATCTTGTATCAGTGTTGGTTTTACTTTCACTCCATAGTGAAACAGCATGTCCCCTAAATTATGGTTGTGATTTCTAGTTAGTAGTTGGCCATATTTTGCTACAGAATCCATTTCTGCCTCTAACTCTTCTACTAGCCAAATAACCTTACCTCCGTTCATTATATACTGATCTAGTACAAATTTTTCAGGCTCAGAAAACGGTCTTGTAGGTTTGGCGATTATAAGGCCTTTATACTCGCTTAGTTTCTTAATCAAGCCCTCTACTAACACTGTAAAAACGGGCTTTCCCGGGTTCTCAGCTACGTCTCTTGCAAAATTCTTATAGCAATTAGAATCCTCTAAGTTTAAGCTTATTCTACTGAGACTGTAGAAGCCACTAAGTTCATTGCTGATGTCAGCAGTATTTATCTCATTTAGCTCACCGTGTCCGGCACTAAATGCAATTTTGATTTTCTTACCTGCTACACACTTACGGAGCACATTACCAATTTCGTACTCTAAAAGCTCAATCGATGAATTTATCTCTTCTTCTATAGGTTTGCCAAACTCCCTTTTCATGAGATTCAACGGATACTCTTGCCCTTTATAAAATACTACTCCCCCCGGTATAATAAACTTCTGAGACGAAGCCTCATCAGGCTTCGTCTCAGGTCTTTCTATTCGAATACCTTTCTGATATACTTCCTTTAAAATTCCTTCCTTCTCACTTACTTCTTTATCTTCAAGAATATCTTCAAAATCGAAAGTAATTGCACCCGACGATTCTAACCTATACTCGTTTAGCATATCGCGAGTAGCAGACTTTAGTCTTTTATACTCAAGGGGCAACTCGCCATCTAGAAAAATAGTGACGTATACATTATCATTTACCTTACTTAAAAGTTTCTTAGTAGATTCTGATAAGGTATACCGACCTTCTTTAGTAAGATCTAGTCTTTTATAAAACTTATCTGCAACTAAATTGACTAAGAGTAAACCAACCAATGCAAATACTGCTCCTTTAAGAACTGTCGAACTTCTAGATTTACTCATTTCTACCATTTCCTGCTATCTAAAACTATATATGTAAGTCCTAAAAATAATGAAATCAGAGATCCAAAATACACAAGGTCTCTACTATCCACTACACCACGACTAATAGAATCATAGTGATACTGTATACCTAAATTTTGTATGAAACTATCCCAATTCCCGAATAAACTAAGATTACTAATTTGCTGGAAACCGACATAGAAAAAGAAGCAGAGAAACATCCCTAGCACGAAAGCGACTATCTGATTAGAAGTGGCAGCAGAAGAAAATATTCCTATTGAAGCATAGCATCCTCCTAGCAGTATAAGCCCTATATAAGAACCCCACGTAGCTCCCATATCTATATTGCCCTTTGGCAGACCTAAATAATACACCGAATAGAAGTAGAGTAGCGTTGGCAAAATAGAAAACGCAACCAAGCAAACCGCAGCTAAAAATTTGCCCAAAATAATCTGCAAATCAGTTATGGGTTTAGTACTTAATATTTCAAAAGTTCCTTGATTAATTTCTTCTGAAAACGAACGCATTGTAATAGCAGATATGAGAAAAATAAATATCCATGGAGCCATAAAAAACAAGGTATCTAAACTAGCGTAGCCTTGTGCTAGAATATTACCATCAGCAAAAACCCAAGTAAACAATCCAACTGTAAGCAAAAAGACAATGATAACCACGTAGGCAATCAATGAACTTAAAAAACTCCGTATTCCCTTTTTAAAAATACTATACATTTTTTGTTAGTTGTTGAAAAACGGACTCTAAAGATTCTACTTCTTCCTTTTGTTCTAAAATAATGGTCTTAGATTCTATAGCAAAATTAAAAAGCAACTCTGGCAAATCTATGTCGCTTTCTGCTACTACTCTATAGGTACTCCCTTGTGAAGCAGTTACCTCAGAAACACCATTTTTAGCTCGCAATTTCTTGACATCAATATCGCTCCTAAACTTGACAACAGTTGTGGACTTATTTTTAGAAAGTGTTTGTTTTATAACATCCACCTTATCGTCTGCCACTATTTTACCCTTATTGATAATAATAACTCTGCTACACATAGCCTCTACTTCTTGCATAATATGAGAAGAAAGTAATATCGTTTTATCCTTACCCAATGAAAGAATAAGCTTTCTAATCTCAGTCACCTGATTCGGGTCTAAACCCGAAGTGGGCTCATCTAAAATAAGCACGTCAGGGTCATTGAGCAATGCTTGGGCAAGTCCCACACGTTGCTTGTATCCTTTTGATAGTTGCCCTATTTTTTTTTTTCTTTCTAGTGAAAGCCCAGTAGACTCTATTACTCTTTCTATGGCTTGTTTAGACCCTTTTATCTTATGAATATCACTAATAAACTGCAAATATTCTGCAACATACATGTCTGGATACAATGGATTTAGCTCCGGCAAATAGCCTATTCTCTTTTTTACGCCAAGGGGGTCTTTACTTACTTCCATTCCCATTATTTTGGCAACGCCCGATGTCTGAGGAATATACCCGCAAAGTATCTTCATAGTCGTGCTCTTCCCTGCACCATTCGGTCCTAAAAACCCAACAATTTCTCCCGAGTCTATGCTAAATGAGATATTGTCTATTGCCCGTTGGGAGCCGTAAGTTTTAGTTAAATCCTTAAGGACTATTGACATGTTTTAACGAATAATAGAAATACTAAAGTTTATAGATTTAGCATCTGAGTATACTATCAGTTTATATAATCCACTTGGCAAAACAGAAACATCAATTTGGCTGCTTACTGCATCTAGCTCTAGTGTAATAATCACCTTACCTTGAGCGTCAACCAATGCTGCTGTGCTCTTGGTCATATCTCCTTCTTTAATTATTGTCAGTTTACTGGATGCTGGATTAGGGTAAACCGAAAACTTAATATTATCTAAATAAGCTATGCTTGCTGTGCTAGGCACTCTTATATCATCGCTTGCAGTACAGCCGTTAGCATCAGTTACGGTAACACTATAAGTCCCCGTATCACTTACAGCTATACTCTCACTAAACTCCCCCGTACTCCAATCATACTTAGAGAAACCTGCACCCGGAGTAAGAGTAAGTGACCCACTCGCAGGTATTATTGTATCATTCCCCAGCGTTATAGTTGGGCTAGTATATAGAGCAATAGTGATACTGTCTTTGAAAATACAATCGTTTGCACCTTCAACCGCTAAGTAGAATAATCCCGGTCCATTCACCGATAAACTTTGCGTCATAGTACCATTTTGCCATAAGTAGCTTTTTACATTTGCAGGTCCATCTAACTGATAGCTTACTGCGTCACAAAATCCTGTATCGCTTCCTAAAGAGAAAATAGGCAATGCCAACTCTGACACCACTATGGTATCGAAACTAGGGCAGCCAAGACTATTTTTTGCTTCAGCATAATAAGTACCTCCACTTGACACTTCCAAGCTAGGATTCGTAGTTGAAGAGCCATTCCACTTGTAGCTTTTTAAAACTGACGGGATAAATAATGTTAGAGGTGTACCTACACAAATAGCAGTATCTTTTCCTAAACTAAAAGTAGAAAAGGGGTTAGTAAGAATTTGAATGGCATCAGAATATTCACATCCCAAGCTATCTACTACCTTAAGTGTGTGCACCTGAGATGCACTAGTAGTAAATGTGCTCATAGTGGAGGTGGTGCCGTTCCATATATACTGACTCATATCAGATGGGCCAGTCAGTGTTATGCTTAAATTTTCGCATATAGTTGTATCTACTCCTAGAGAGAATACAGGAATAAGTGTCTCTTCTATAACTACAGTATCTCTATAAATACAAGAATTATTATCTATAGTATACAAAGTTGCGGTACCAGATTTAGTAATTTTACGATTTTGACCTACTGTATTACTTCCATCAAAACTCCACTGATAAAAATTCATGCCACTTGTAGCAATAAGGATTAAGCTGTCTCCATCACAGAAATTCGTGTCTGCTATAAAGCTTTGATTTATTCGACTATTAACTGTCACATACACTGTTCCTGAATCTGAGCTACAAAGTCCGTCTGCAGAAGAAACGACAAGTTTATATTCCGTATTCCCAGTTGGAGAAACAGATGGATTCGCAATACTGCTCGTATATGTTGATCCACTTATAGTAGTCCATGAGTATTGATAACCACTTATACTTTGCCTTCCAAGGTTAACTATATCTCCCACGCACATCTTTATAGAGTCTCGTAGAACACGCGACTCTAAATCACAACATACTACAGTATCGCTATTGGTAATAGAGTTTCTTGTAAATGAAACAACTGCATTGGCCCCTTGAGATGTAATATTAGCAAAAACTGAAGATGACACGTTGAATGTTCCAAAGTTTACGTTGTCTATACTCTGCACACAATTTGCGTATAGTCCTGACTTTAATTTTGTGATATAAATATCTTCAGAATTGGTGTTACCAAGAGACTTGCCTGAATGTAATATCGAATACCCTGAATTAGGTCTTCCTGTGAGATACACTTTACTAAGTCCATCTGCCTCTGTTCCTCCAAATTTTCCTGGAGCAGACACACCATTAAAATTGTAAATTTCATACACTACTGCATTTCTAATTGTAGTAACGTCTGTGGCTGAGGTAGCTGCCAATATATTACCATTCGCTAAAACTATAATATCATCTAACTTGTCCTCTTGATCTCCAAACACACCAAACCAGCTAGAAGCCAACATAGTTAAGTTAGTATCAATTTTGGCGACAAAAACATCTGTCGAAAGGCCCATACCTCCATCTGTTATTCCTCCCAAGTATAAATTCTTGTCTGTATGAGATAGTATTTTAGTTGCATAATCATTATCGCTAGTACCATAGTTTTTGGAAGCTAAAAGGCTTCCTCCTGTACTTAAAACCATTAGGGATATATCCATATCGCCCGTTCCTCCCACATTTACAGAGTCGTTTGCCATACCTCCTGCTATTACTAATCTTCCTTTAGCATCTTCTGCTATGGAGTAGCCTATGTCATCTCCCGCTCCGCCTAGTGTTTTAACCCACGATACGTTTCCAGATCCATCTATTCTAGAGGCTAACATATTTCGATCCATTGTATCTTGCTCTATATAACCAGTAAGATAATAATTGCCATTTTTAGATTGTATTACATCCAAGGCTCTAGAATTACTATCTGTAAGCAGTTGTTTACTCCAAGTAACAGCACCCGCTGAACTAAGCTTAGCTATGAAGGCTTGTTCATCAGTAGATGAAGAAAATCCTAAACTGTAACCACAAATCACGGCACCACCATCTGAAGTTGGCTTCATGTTAAGCCCGTAATCATTTAAGGTTGTCCCATAGGTATAAGACCAAAGCGTATTGCCAAGGCCGTTAGTTCTAGTCACCTGAAAATCTACACCACCTTGTCCATTACTGTTCGTGTTGGAGAGAATGTAATAGTCACCACTTGTGTTCTGAAAGAAAGCAATTGCTTGATCAGCAGAGTCATTATTAATTGCCCTGGTAAAGGTGGTTTCTTGAGCTACAGACACTATAGAAAAGAATAAAAATGCAAAAATTAAAGTATTTTTTATCATGATTTATTTTACTTGGCCGCAAAATAATTTTTTTCATGCACTATGATGCCATCTTTTTGCAACTTTCATTGAATAAGCTAAAAATTCTGTGAAACCAGAATTGAACATTTCGTTATCCAGCAAATTTCCTTCGCCGTCTATGCACTTGGTAATCTCTTGGGCTTCGAAGGTACGAGGACTCGTTATGCTGTTTAAATCGAATACGTTAAAGATTTTATTAAAAACATATCCCAATTGTACTGCAGGCATACGTCCCCCTCTGCCTGCACTAACCCCTACAGTAGCTACGACAGTATTGTCAAAAATATGCTTGTAATTGGCCCCAGCCAATTGGTGAATCATATTAATGATTTCTGCACTAGGGAACCAATTATACTCAGGGGTAAGAACTATAAGTAAGTTAGCATCATTTATGGTCTTAATTAAGTGTCGCTGAAACGGAGTTTCACTACTAGGATTTACCCATCCTTCGGCAAGATTTGGCAGATCATACTCCTGAAAATCAACGATTATACCATTACTTAGTTCGTTCTGAATCGCCTTTGCTACTCGCAAAGTATTATTTCCTTTTCTGGCACTGCCAGATATTATTCCTACCTTCATTTTATACCCTTTATTTCTTTAGCCACTAAAGTTACATTAGCAAAGTTTCGACCAAAATCAATAAACCAAAACTTAGAAAATGGTTTAGATTCAATCGTAAAACCAGCTTTCTCTTTCATTATAGTTAGCTTATCTGGGCTCAATAACACCATCCTAACATTACCGCTACGCCACTTACCAAGCCAAATACTATACTTATAATTATAAAAAACATTTACACGAGCAGTAATAGAATCTTCAGTTACAGTTAATTCTTTAAACCAAAAATAATCATTTGATTGTAGTGAATCTGCTAGCTCCTTTATCGATTTATCGCCTTTTACTTTTACAACTTGAGATGATTTTAAGAAATTACTAAGAGGGCTCTCTCCTATCAACTCAAATTTGAGAGCGTGATAGAGCGAGACCATAAACCCTATAGCAAAGGAGACAAAAAGTGCTACTTCAAAATTGTTTTTAATGAAAGTGAAACCATATCGCCAGCCTTCTTCTTTTGAATAAACAATAACCCACGCTATTGGTAAAATAATAAGCATGAGACCAAGCACGTAAGCTAAAGTTACGGCTATTTTAAAAAAAAATTTACTTAAATTCATTATAGTAATTGTTTTAGAACAGCATAAGCTGTTTGTGGTTTATTTTCTTTGAGCAAATCTTTAGCTAAGGAGAGAGAAAGTGTCCCTAAACCCGATAACGCCGCTTTTGTTTCTAAATCTGTTGGAATACTTTGCATATTCCCTAGTATTCCTAAGTCGTTACCCGTCAGGTGACTGCTCGTTCTTATTTGTGTAGGCAATGAGTCTACACCTACCCCAATCGTTGTGATAGGTTTATCTACCTCAAACATTGAAGCATCATTTGCTCTACAATACCAGTTGCCACCCATACGGCTTACCAGGTCTATTTTCTTCTGATCTACCATCTGATTCTCATCCAGCACACGCTCATCTATGTGTATTTTTTGCACTTCGCAAATTACAAGATTCCCTGCTCCTCCGTCTTGGCCTAATTCTTTAACTTCTAACACCTTACACTCTATCTGTACAGGCGATTCTTTAACCCTAAACGGGCGAATAGTATCGGAAGCAACTGGCGTAAATCCTGCTTTTTCAAACTCATCTACTCCCGCTTCAAATGGAGAACTAGTGAGACTCATCTGATGCACCATATCATACGTTACGACATTGATTACTACTTCAGCTACAGCCTTCACGTTATCATGAGTATTCTTAGTCGTATTCGTTCGTCCACTTCTGGCTGGCGAAAATATTAGTATCGGCGGATTAGCACTAAATACATTGAAGAAACTGAACGGAGCCAAGTTTCTATTTCCCTCCGCATCTATAGTGCTGGCGAATGCTATAGGTCTAGGACCAATACTACCCAGCAAATAATGGTGCAGTTTCGGTATTGGTAATTCTTTTGGGTCTAATGTTAACATCCTTATTTCTTAACAACTAAAAACTTGTTTTTCTTTCCTCTCTGCAATAAAATGTATTTGCCATTGATTAAATCCGCGTCTGAGAAAATGAAATCCTCAGTTACTTTTTCGCTATTTACGGCTATACTATTCTCTTTGAGTGCTCTACGTGCTTCACTTTTACTAGCTAAAAAACCAGTATCTCCACACATATCTATAATATTAACCCCCTCTACATCATCTACTTCTGATTTTTTTACTCCGTCAAATACAGAAAGAAAGTCTTTTTCTGATAAGCTACGCAGGCTTTCTGCTGTAGCTTTCCCAAAGAGTATTTCCGTGGCAGCTAATGCAGCGTTATATCCAGCCTCACCGTGTACCCAAGTAGTTATGTATTTCGCAAGTTCTTTTTGAAGTTCTCTTCTTCCTTTATCCTCTTCGTGTACCGCTATCAGTTTTTCTATGAACGACTTATCGTACAATGTGAAAATTTTAATATAACGCTCTGCATCTTCATCAGACGTATTCATCCAAAACTGGTAAAACTCGTACGGACTGGTCTTCTCACCATCTAACCATACATTCCCGCCTTCACTTTTTCCGAACTTACTTCCGTCTGCCTTGGTAATCAGAGGAGCCGTAAGTGCAAACCCTTTATTATCTGCTCTGTCCTGTCCTTTCCTTCTAATTAGCTCAGTCCCAGTTACTATATTCCCCCATTGGTCACTTCCTCCCATTTGAAGTTTTACTCCTTTTTCATTCCAAAGGTGATAAAAATCATATCCTTGAACTAATTGGTAACTAAACTCTGTGAAGCTCATCCCTTCTTCCAGTCTGTTTTTTACCGAATCTTTAGCCATCATATAGTTTACAGAGATATGCTTGCCTACGTCACGTATGAAATCCAAGAAGTTAAAGTCTTTGAACCAATCATAATTATTTACCATTTCGGCACTGTTTTCACCACAGTCGAAATCCAGAAACTGCTGCAGTTGCTTATGAACACACGCCACATTATGATTTAATGTATCTACGTCTAGTAAGTTTCTTTCTTCTTTCTTTCCACTGGGGTCTCCCACCATCCCAGTGGCTCCGCCTACCAGAGCATAAGGCTTGTGTCCCGCTTTCTGCAAATGAACTAGTAAGATTATAGGAACCATATTACCTATGTGCAGCGAATCAGCCGTAGGATCAAAACCCACATAACCGCCTACCAATTCTTTCATTAGTAGTTCCTCCGTACCAGGCATATCTTGATGAAAAAGACCACGCCATTTTAGCTCTTCTATTAGGTTGTATTTTGATGTAAATGCCATTGTGAAAAAGAATAAAGGCAAAGGTAGGATTTTGCATTGGTATGACTAACTAAAAAACAACTTGCATACATTTGCTGAAATGAGTAAAGAGAATATTTTAATAAGGCTTAAATTCATAGGACTCGTCACTATTATCTTGAGCCTACCATTTTTTCTGACGAACTGTACCAAAGAGAAGGTAGATTTAGATACAGCATCGTGCGATTCGGGATGTTTTATCATTCAAGGAAGTTTTTATGACTCTGTTAGAGCAATACCCGTTGGTGGCCTTTCGCTGACACTAAGGCACAGATCCTATAATGGAGGGTTTATTCCATACAATAGGCATATAGGAACGACAACCACCAATAATGATGGTTCATTTAAAATATCCCTAGATCCTACTGAATATGTTGGAAGTGATTTGTTTTTTGAACTTAGAACACAAGATGATAATTATGCAGTCAAAAGTGGAGTAGGATACTCCTCAATGATAACAGAACCTCTTTTCACCTTTAAATCTGATACCTCAATAATTGACACAACAATAGTTTTAGATGTAAAGCTAATTCCGAAATCATATGTTTCAATTGAGCTGGCGAATTGGCCCGCAAATACAAAAAGTATTTCTCTATGGCCCAAAGGAATTTTGAGTGGTTTTTCGAACACCTATTTTTCACAAGAGTCTTTCCCTGTCACTCTTCCGATAGCTGCATATTCAGAATCTGAACTAGAAGTAACTATTAAAAAAGAGGGCAACACAACTAATCAAAACAAAAAACTGCTGTCAAAAGGCATCGGCGAGACACAAACAGTCAAATTATTCTTATAAACACTTACAACAATCTGTCATTTAAGAAAGTTGAAACACTTTACTCCATCAAGGTAAAGCTATAATAAGAATATGATTGATGCAAAAAACTTCTACTTTTGACCATCAATCATGTCAGCTGAAAAAAAACTTTTCCTACTCGATGCATATGCACTCATATATCGATCGTATTACGCATTCATAAAAAATCCTAGAATCACTTCTTATGGTCTAAATACCAACGCTATATTTGGGTTTACTACTACTTTACTTGAAGTGTTAGAAAAGTACGACCCTACACATATTGCGGTATGCTTTGACCATAAATCTGAGAACATTCGCAAACAAGAATATCCACTCTACAAAGCAAATAGAGATGAAACTCCAGAAGATATAAAGCGTTCAGAACCTTTTATACGCCAGATCATAGAGGCTTTTAACATCCCGCTTATAGAAAAAGAAGGATACGAAGCCGATGATGTGATAGTCACACTCGCTACGATAGCAGAAAAAGAAGGATTCACCACCTATATGATGACTCCTGACAAGGACTTTGGGCAGGCTGTTACAGAAAAAACGCTAATGTTTAAACCCGCTCGTGGTGGTAATCCTCCCGAAATAATGGGACCCAAGGAAGTATGTGAAAAGTTTGGGCTAGATCGCACTGAGCAAATAATAGACTATCTAGGACTGATGGGTGACGCCGTAGATAATATCCCTGGAGTACCTGGAGTAGGAGCCAAAACCGCCTCCAAACTATTAAAGGAGTTTGGCAGTATGGATGGCATATATGAGAATACAGATAAGCTAAAAGGTGCTCTCAGAGAAAAGATAGAAGACAATAAGGAACAAGCTTATATGTCTAAACGCTTAGCTACTATTATCACCGATGTACCTGTAGAGTTTAACGAAAAATCGCTAACTCGTGCTGAGCCTAATAAAGAAAAGATCAATCAACTTTTCACTGAGTTAGAATTCAGGGCCCTCAGTAAGCGTGTATTTAAAGAGACCATGAGTGCTCCCGTTCCTCTACAAGGAGATTTATTCTCAAGTGGCGGCTCTGCAGCTTCTGCTTCACCATTAGCTCCACAAAAAGAAGAAATTACAGTAGAAATGAAAACTATTTCTACTACAGAACATAACTACCAACTAATTGACAGTCAAGAAAAAAGAAT
>JBDNFQ010000037.1:0-2194 GCA_041689715.1 Bacteroidia bacterium | reverse complement strand
TCTATCCATAAGATAGAGTCTTTGCGTATGTTTTCGTTTATTACCAAAGAGGCTCCTTTGCCTACTCCTGCTTTTTTGAACTGGTCTTGTTCGTGCTGAGTATCCATGTGCATACGCAAGCTTTTTGCTACTTCAGGCGAAACCAAATTAGCACATAAATAGTAACCATGATTCTCTATAGAGGAAAGCATTTCTGAAACACCATCCTCAAACACGATAGTGCTCAATAAATTAAAGATCTAAATCCATGGTGAAAGTAGACTAATAGGAGGGAATTAAATTGCTAAAAAAGATTTACTTTGCTTCTATGCGACTAGTCTATTCATTCTCTTTGATGCTTATAACTTTATTGGGGGTTAGCCAAACAAACCACTTTGTACCCCTAGACTATAGTACTTTTTATATTTACAACAGCACTTTCTATGTTACAACTGTGATAGATAATCGTGCAGACAACTCATCTATAGGATTGGTAAAAGTGGGTGCTGGTAAAGATCTACAAAAAGCTCAACTGCAAGATGGATTTACTAATGCATTACAGACCTATTACACCAAAAGTTTATATAAAACTGCTGGTCAAAAGCCTGTTATTGTCGCCGTTAATCAACTCACAGTTTCAGAAAAATACTATGGTCTTGAGCAGACTTCTATAGTAGATCTTATTATAGAATATAGAGAGGATAATACGCTTTTGTTTATAGACACGGTGCACCACGAGTTTCTTACAGGTAATGCTACCAAAATGCATGGATACAGTATTGCAGAGGCACTCACTATTTCTATCAACAATTGTCATAAAGCAATATATGGCAAGGGAATAATTTCTAGTAAAGAAAGAAAGAAAAACAGAAATATAACGGCTGTAGGTTACCAAATAGGAGGCCTTACCCTGGTAGGTATAGATCAAGAGTTTAGAATATCAGACCCCATAGGTATTCATCTTGGAATTGGATTTTTGGGCTTTACTGCTGGGGTAAAGGCTCATTTTAGAAACACAAAAGACGGTGGATTTATCAATCTTAGTTATAAAGATGGAGGGTTTGGCCAGATACGGACTGTGGCTTTAGAATATGGTGGGCACTATAGCTTTAGTAAACGAAGAGACTTTGGTGGGCACTTTCAAATAGGTTTAGCCAAAATTACTCAGATAGAACCTGCATTTGAGACTCTATTATTCAAAGGACAGCCTACTCCCAATATTCTGCTTAGTGTTGGTGCAGGGTTTAGTTGGTGAGAGTTTCTGAAACACCATCCTCAAACACGATAGTGCTCAATAAATTAAAGATCTAAATCCGTGGTGAAAGTAGGTGAAAGGGTTGGGAGTAGGTTCCTAATATAAAATGCTCCTCACTCCAATAACTCGCTTTCGAAAATATCTTGAGGAGATATCATCTTATGGTTCAAGGGAATGTCTGCTCCGTATCGTAGCTTGAGTTGCTCTTGCACTTCTTTGCTATTGAGATTATATTCTTTGAGCTTCTTCATAGTACCCAGTTCTATGCCTGCTCCTCTTTGGTATATCTTATATACTAGCTCACTGCAGTAGAGCCTATCACCAGACCAATCAAAGAAAATATCGTAGTTCTTTCCGATATACGATTCTCCTATTTTCCACATTTTATTGGCCACAGCTACAGATAGTTGTTTGCCGTTTTTGAGTCTTTTTCTTACATACTGGCCCTCCGTTCCGCCGGCTATCCATTCAGCTATAGGAGTCACTTTTACAGGTTGTATCGCTTCCAGTACCATCCATTCACCATTTAAGTTCATGACTATCCCGCAGTGACTGTACTCTGATTTAGTCGCTAGCTTTATAGCCTTACTTTGTGTGCTTTCTGAATCTTGAAAAACGATATCACCAGTTTGCCAATCAGTATCCTCAGCCTTCTGCTGAGAAGAAGAAAATAGCATCAGACATAGAAATAAACTTTCGGTTGCATAACTCTATTAACGAATAAAAATAACCAAATAGCACCAAGACAACGTTTCGTTTTATTCCTGCATATTTGCAATTAATATGCATAATTGCAGGGATTAAGTGGATTTATCCCTGCATATATGCATTATTAAACTATATTTGCAGGAGTAACTATACCATGAGTATCTCACGAATAGCAGAAAATAAATTACAAACGTACCTGAATACTTATCCGTGTGTAGCTATAGTAGGTCCAAGACAGGTAGGTAAAACCAC
>JBDNFQ010000036.1:0-14245 GCA_041689715.1 Bacteroidia bacterium | reverse complement strand
CAGGATTCATAACCCTGAGGTCGGCAGTTCGATTCTGCTTCTCGCTACTTTGAAAAGAGGACTTGGCTTTTGCCAGGTCCTCTTTTTGATATATAGCGGACCATAATCGAGGTCTATCCGCCGAAATGAAATGGCTTAGGGATTCTGCTTCTCGCTACATTTATGAGTGGTACATTCAACTAGCAAGTGCGACACTATGATACAAAAACAGTTCATTAGATGTTTTGTAATCTAGATTTTTGCTATAACTCTCATTAATGTAAAAGACTATTACATTACCACATCATCTTCACAACTTGCAAGAGGGACTCTAATATCTATAATATTCAGTGAGGTATGCCTTTCTTCTGACTCAGTATCTACCTCTATGTTTCACCTTGGGGTTGGGGATATTTTTAGAAAAAAGTGGCACATGATATATGTCCCCTTCTTTTTGGCTATACTGGAGAAGTTAGAACAAGACTGAGAGATCTATAAATAACCACTATAAGGATATCTAGCAGTAAATTTCTTAGGAAATCCTATTGTGATTAGTAATCTAAATATATTGAATTTGGGTTATTATTTCCAAGAGGTGTGAAGTGTTTTGCTATTATCCGTTATATTTGAAGAATTTGAGTTCAGAGGCAATCTATGTCTTCGTGGTCTATCTTTTAAAATTATGCGTTTTTGGGTAAAGCTACTTCTTATAACATTTATAACTGCTGCTGCTTGTATACAGTCAGTAACTGTTTTAGCACAGTGTACCTCATATTATCAAGTAAGTAGCAATTTATGCGAAGATGATACAGTGAGTTTCACCTTCACAGGTAATGCCAATACTGTAAGGTGGACATATGGAGACTCCCTCTCAGGGCTATCAAACATTGACACCAATAGAAACAGCAGACACGTTTTTACAGGACCCGGAAACTATACCATCATCTGCATAGCTTCGGACACTAGTTGTGCTGATACTTCCTCTTTTAATCTAACTATAGTAAACCGACCCACACTAAGTTTCTCTTCCTCTAATACCTGTTTGGGCCTCACTACTTCCTTCCAAAGTAGCATTACTCTAGACCCCCAAGACTCTGTAAAATCGATACGCTGGAGCCTTGACTCAAACTTGACAAAAAGCGGGTCTATGACGAGCCACTCCTATACCGCAGCTGCCAATAAAAACATAACACTGTATATAACCACGAAAGCAGGCTGCATAGATTCTGTTCAAAAAACAATTAGAATAAAAGATTCGGTTAGCATAACTTTTGATACGGATACCCTTTGTCAGTCTGATTTACTAAAATTTAATGCCTCCCCTCAAAATGAAACTCCAACAAACTGGAACTGGAACTTTGGGGATAGCACTTCATCTAATGTTCAGTCTCCACAACATAGCTACCAATCACCAGGAGATATGAGGGTGAGCCTAGAGGTCACCTACTCTGATGGAGAAAAGTGCTCGTACTCAGGAGACAGCATATACGTGCGACCAGTTCCAAATGCAGGATTTATCCTAACTTCAGATGCACAACAATGTTTCAAGGGTAATAGAGTCTGCTTAAGTTTTTCTCCAAACCAAGCTGAGCTAAAGTACCGAAGAGTAATTTGGGACAATGGTGGAGCCAGTGAACCTAACCCTTCAGATAGCACAGCGTGTTTCACATATTCAGATGCTTTTGGAGGCAACTATTACATCTCCTCTGAGCTTGTAGATATATTTGGATGTGCGGCTAGTTTCTCATCCACTCAACAAGTAATGATAAGAAAAGAGATCATTGCTTCTTTTGACCAATCCTCTCAAGGTGGTTGTTTTGGTGCGACCATATCCGTCCAAAATACCAGTAACACTTTACCTCCAGCTATTGAGGCTTACTTGTGGGATTTTGGAAATGGTGTGGTGGACTCTACGAACTGGGACTCTGCACAGCAACTTTACACAAGCAATGGTTTTTTCGTCACAATACTCTCCTTGAGAGATACCTTTGGCTGTATAGACACCTTTAAAAGTCAAAACTCTTTAGAGAACGTCTACTTTGCTGTAGATGCAAAGCTAGATACTACATTAAATTTTTGCGAGAATAACAACAGTTTCATTTTCAGCCAGACAACAATACCAGGAGCTGCAATCCGATGGGACTTTGGAGACGAAGACATAAGTTTCCTGTATAATACTAGCCATAGATACGAAACCTTTGGTAAATATGTACCCAGAGCCATTGTAACAAAAAAAGGGTGTCAGGATACTGCTATCTTAGATACTATAACCGTTTACGGACCTGTAGCGAGTTTCGGTATCAGAAATAGGTTTCAATGTACTATTCATGACACTGTCACTTTCACTAACTTATCTAATGTTTTCGAAAATGGTCCTCTTCAAGTAAGCTGGCAAATCTTTGATCCTTTTGCTCCAAACTGTGTCTTGGATACAAAAAATGGTGCAAATGTGGGTTCAAACTGCAACAGATCTTTAGATTCCTTGACCTTTAAGCACTGGTTTACCCCAGGCACAGAGAGATGCTTCTATGGCAAGCTAGTCGTGTTAGATACTCTTACCGGTTGTTCGGATAGTTTGGTACAGTCTATTCCGCTAATGCCCCCTTCTGCCGACACAGGTCTCAGGAGTATCTTTAGCACACTAAATCCTTGTCCTGGTCCCGAAGAAGCTAAAACTATTCAACTAGACTTGAGTCAAACCAAACCTGGATGTGATCAGGAGAGATGGTATGTTATGTGGGATTCGTTGTGTGCTGAAAAGTCAGGCAATTTTGATAGTAATTGGGTGGCAAACGAGTACTTTCATAATTATTCATATGCACGCTCCTCTTGCGATAGCAATGGAAGGGTAACTATTGGTCTCATCTTACAGAATGGCCTGGATTCCTTAGGTAATGTATGCAGAGATACAGGATTCTATCACCACATCATAACACTACCTCTCCAAAATCCTTCCTTTAACAGCACCTATAACCCTGACTCTATCTACTGCAGGAACAGTAGCTTTGACTTTTATTTCACAGATACCATACAAGACACTTCGCAGCAAGTAATTTGGAATTTTGGAGATGGAACTTTTGACACTACCGCTAATTTTAACACCGTAAGCCACACCTATTTTAACTCAGGGGCTTATCGGGTCCAAGTTATTTTATCTCACAATAATGGGTGTGTGGCTACTTATGATATGATGGTACCAGTGGGAATAAACAAACAATACACTTTTCCTAAGAACGAGGTATGCCTTGGAGACTCAGTAGAAATCAATAATATAAGTACCTATTGGGATGGGAGAACATTTGGCTCTGCAAATTATGCTGGTGAGACCTATTGGGATATAGGAGATTCTCTGACTCCAATACAATTTGGGCCTAGCATATACCTCAACTACTCCAGGATTGGAGATTACCCCATACAACTCTATATGGAGGACTCTATTGGGTGCAAAGACACGCTAAACGTGCCGATCAGTGCTAGAGTATTTAGTGTTTTCGCTAGCTGGATCGAATTACCAGACACCTTGGTATGCCCTCAAGTGATTCGAATTGATAATACATCTTCCGTATTCGACTCCACAACTAATTTTTATCATCAAGACGATAGTATAAAAGAGCAACTATGGACATTTAACTTAGGTACAGGTTCAAGCAGTCTACAAAACCCAACTAAGTTTTTCAATGTAGGAATGAATGTTTACAAGCTACGAGTGGAAAACACGAGAGGATGTGTAGACACCATAGTGGACTCTTCTTATGTCACTACTCCAAAAGCGAATTTTGACGTAATAGGTGGTGATAAAGGCTGTCAACCTCATCTAACGCTTTTTAAAAACACCAGTTTGAATGCCAACAACTACATTTGGTTCCTAAAAGATAATGGGAATAATGTCATCAATACTGAAGACATAGAGGTACCCTATGAGTATATAGAATACGGCCTGTTTTATCCTGAGCTTATCGCAGAATTTAGTTTTAGAAGAAATGGCATAAAATACTCTTGCTACGATACGTTCCCTGGGAATCAAAGTACCTCGTCAAAACCAAAAATACGAGTGTTCGAACGACCCATAAATATATTTTCATACAGTACCAATTGTGAAACGCAAACAACTTCCTTCCAAAATAGAACCAGATTACTTACAGATACTATTCAATCTGTACTTTGGTTATTCGGAGACGGAGACTCAAGTAACCTTTTGAGTCCTACTCACCGCTATTTAGATACAGGGGTATATCTAGTGACCATGAGAACTCTGTCTGGCAGCGGGTGTGAACAAGAAATAACAAAAAGTATTATTATATCTCCAGAACCTATTGCTAACTTTTCGTTTGACAATGTTTGCGAAGGGGCGTTAACCAACTTGGCAGACAAAACTAAAGCCTTTAATGATCGTATCTACAGATGGAATTGGGATCTTGGAGATGGATCCTTTTCATACATAAATAACCCTAAACACCTATTTGATCGAGATAGCACGTACACCGTTTCACTTGCCGTCACCAACCGTGCAGGATGTTCGGACACCGTATCACAAGTGGTAGAGGTATATGACAAACCTACAGCTATGTTTGATTCTGATAGTCTCTGCTTGTATGATAGCTTCAGTTTTGCAAGCATGAGTTATACCAAAACAGACACTCTTTTAGTCCATTGGGAATTTGGCGATGGTGCTGAAAACTCAGACAGCAGGACTCGACACTTGTACAGCAGTGAAGGGGAATTTGTTGCGAAATTAGTCGTTACTACAAATGATGGGTGTAAGGACTCCTCTACTCGCATAACCAAGGTCTTTCATCTACCAAAATCTTCTTTTTCTGTAAACAGCGATACACAATGCTTATCAGGCAACACTTTTGAATTTATAAATAATTCTACGATAGACGAAGGTGCGATTTCTAGTCATCTCTGGACTGCTTCCGACCTTAGTACAGACACGATATATGACTTCAGCTTTGTCTCTGATACCGTAGGTTCTTTTGATATAACATTAATCTCTACATCAAACGTTGGTTGCAAAGACACCTTCTCTATGCAACAAGTAGTCTTAGAATCGCCAAAAACATTTTTAAAAGAATCTTCAAAAGATGTTTGCTCCCAAGACGAATTGGTGACATTTGAGGATTCAACAACATCAAATTTTGGGAATATCATCATAAGTAGAGATTGGGATATTGAGGATACTCCGGTGAGCACCGACTCTATGTTTACCTACCGATTTTTAGAAGCAGACACCTTTGATGTAAGGTTAATCATCACGTTTTCAAATAATTGCAAGGACACATCCTACACCTCTATTATAGCAAGACCAAAGCCCACCTCACGTTTTCATATAGATGAACTAGAGAAATGTCTTCCTTGGAATGAGTACACTTTCACAGATAGTAGTTTCATTTCTGACAGCACTAGTCTAACCTCCAATTGGGACCTTGGAAACAAAGATTCTAACGATCAAATTCGCTTTAATTATACGTATGCCGAAGACGACACCTTTAACGTTCGTTTAATTTCAGCAAGCTCTTTTGGCTGTAGCGACACCTCTTTCAAAGACCTCGTTGTGTTTCCGCATCCTGAAGCTAACTTTCAAATAGACACCCCTAGTATGTGTTTGATTGACAATCAGTTTAGTTTTGATAATCAAAGCGTAATACTAAGTGGGACTATGAGTTACCGGTGGCAGTTTGGAGAAATAGGTAATTCCATACTAGCTGACCCCACCTACACATTTGACAGCAGTGGAAGAAAGACCATCTCGCTCATAGCATCTTCTGATAATGGGTGTATAGACACCGCTGAAAGAACTGTAGAGGTATATCCTCAACCAAAGGCTCTCATCGCATTAAACGACACCGCTCAGTGCCTAAACCAACAAGAATTTATATTCACAGATAGCAGCAATGTTAGTGATGGGGTCCTTTCTCGAAGGTGGATTTGGAGTGACCAAAAAGAGGATACAGCTTTTAATGTAGTAAAACAGTTTGACGCTGTCGGTATATACAAACATCAGCTAATCTCTATAACAGAGCAAAGTTGTAGGGACACTGCAACAATAGAACACCGTGTTTTACCCCTTCCAACACTAGGCTACACCCTCAATGATACGGCCCAGTGTTTAGACAATAACTTGTTCGTATTTAGCAGTTTAGCAGACACAACTATAACCTACACCTACCGTTGGGATTTTGGAGATATGGTAGTGGATAGCACTCAGTCCCCAGCTCATTCCTATGAACAATCAGGAAAATATATAGTGAGATTGACACTAGAAACAAAGAAACTATGCAGAGATACCATTAAAATACCTGTAGAAGTGTATTATAAGCCCGAGGCCTCTTTTACTACTAATGATACGGACCAATGCCTCAACGCTAACCAGTTTGAGCTGAAAGGAGAGTCAATCATACAAGAGGGCCGAATTACAACCTACCGATGGTCTATTGACGGGAGAGAAGGTTATGGACCACAAGACACATCCTTTAGATTTGACGATGTAGGTACTTTTGTATTAACGTACATTGTTGAAAGCAGTTATGGGTGTTTGGACACTACCAATCAACAGGTTACATTGCACCCTAATCCTATAACTAAAATTTTTATTGATGACACGATTCAGTGTGCTCGTAGTAACCTTTTCTCTATAGAATCTAGATCAAGTATAGCCTATGGAACTTTTTATCCTACTTGGTTTCATGATGGTATTAAGCTAAGTGACTCTAGTCAATATGAATTTAACTCTACAAACACAGATACCATACAAGTAACTCTTATTGATTCGAGCTCCAGAGGTTGTATAGATACAGCTAGTTCTTCGATTTATATAGTGCCAAATCCTGTTTCAGGATTTGAGATAAATGACTCTCGTCAATGTCTTGATGGCAATCAAGTGGACTACAAGAACACAAGCACCTCAGGACTTGGCTCCTTGACCTATGAATGGACCTATGGAGAGGGTACTAGTGATACCTCTAAAAACACTACACATCGTTTTCGAAATCACGGATATTTCATAAGCACATTGATTGCTCAAACCAGCTTTGGGTGTGCTGATACGTTTGAGAAACAAATGTTTATTTATCCTATGCCCAAGGCAGAATTTTCTCTTAATGATACAAGTCTCTGTGAAACCGAAAACAAATTCCTTATTACCAACAATAGTACTATAGATAGCACGGATATTTTTTTTACATGGCATTGGGGAGATGGGGACACCAGTCAATCCATAGAACCTTCTCATCGTTACGATTCTTATGGTGACTACACTATCATTCTGCGTGTATCGTCCGAATACGGTTGCTGGGATTCCATAGCACAAAATATAACTGTGGACCCAATGCCTGTTGCCGACTTTGAGATTAACAATAGCGAACAATGTGTAAACAACCAGAATTTTACGTTCAGAAATATGTCCTCTATAGTACGAGGGAACCTAATAAATTTTGCCTGGCAGATTGAGTCTAACAGTTTTTCAAATCCAGACTCCTTAAACTTCTACTTCTCAAAAAGTGGTAGCTATCCTATCGCATTAATCACTATTTCTGACAAAAATTGCCGAGACACTGCTGAGCAGAATCTAATGGTCTTCCCCAAGCCAAACATGGAAATTGTTGTAAATGACAGTTTACAGTGTCTTAGAGGAAACAGAGTCAATTTTACTGCGGTCTCAAAAAATAATGTAAACCTTGAATCATACGATTGGCTTTACAAGGATACTTTGGTTGGGGTAGATCTAACCTATCAGAAATCATTTTCATCACCTGGAGTTAAAACCGTATCCTTAATCGTAAAGTCAATTGATAACTGTTTTGACTCTATCAGTACATCAGTGCGGATAAAACCAATGCCAGATCCTTCTTTTGAAAAATTAGAAGAGTTTTATTGTATCCATGAAGGTCCGTTTAATCTGATACCTGTACAATCGGGTGGGTTATTTAGCGGTAAAAGCATTATCAGTCAGAAATACGTACCTACTATCTTATGGGAAGACTCCGTGACGTATACCCTAGAGCTAGAAGGCTGTATAGATAGTAGCTCACAAAAGACAAATGTTTACCCTCCACCAAGTGTAAATTTCCCATTGGACACGTCCCTCTGTAAATATGAATCGTTTGTGTTAGATGCTGCCAGTTTTAGTAGCACTTACCTCTGGCAAGATAAAACCACTGAACCTACATACAGAGTAAGGAAACCAGGCATATACTATGTCAGAGTGACCAATATGTGTGGAATAGTCAGTGATACCTCAACTGTAGCCTATCGCAGCAATAACTGTAGAATCTACCTGCCTACTGCATTTACTCCTAATAAAGATGCACTGAACAGGTTTTATAAACCCATCACCTACGATGTAAGAGGATTGGAGTATGAAATCTACAATAGATGGGGAGAAAAACTGTTTGAAGGTGATTTGAACAATCCGGGATGGGATGGTACCTACAAAGATGAAAGGTGTGCAATTGGATGGTATGTGGTTATAGTACAAGCATATTTTGATACTCCTACAGGACCTGTTAGAGAAAACATGTCTGAAGTAGTGTATCTAATCAGATAAAGCGGTTCTGTTCACTCGGGAGTGAAATAATAAGTTAATTGGATTGCCATATTGTTTTTTTGAACCATAATTTAATCTAATTTAATAGCTCAAATGATGGTTCTAACAATGTTTCAACTGGGGGCTTGGGTATTATTAGAAAAAAGTGGTATATTTTTTTTAGCCCCCTTTTTATGTCTAGTCCTGAGATAGTGTTACACAAAAGAAAGTGTAATAAAAGAAGAAGAGTAAGAAAGCGTTTACGTTAAACGAACACAGAAGGACTATTCTATTTTCCACACACCACATGGCTGATTCTTTCTATATCAGCTGACACAGAGACTACCGATTCATTAATTTAGGTAGGGAATCTTTTATTCTTCTTCCAATGGAGCTGCCTCCTCCAGTTTTTCAATCTTTTCTAATTCTTGTAGTTTCATTCTGCATATATCTATTAACCCATCATCCTTATCATAGTTATCTAAGATACTCTGCAGTGTGGCTTTAGCTTGGAAATAGTCCATTTCTTTCACATAAATATCGCTTAAAAGAATAAATCCTTTGACCACCCAAAACTCGTAAGCAGAATAATCATCATTGAGTTTATATACGTCAGATCTTGCACTATCCAAATCTGCTTGATCATATTCTATATAGGCTCTTAGGTACAGAGCTTCTGCAGTTTGCTCATTGCGACTATTGGCTATCACATAGTCAAAGTGAAAGCGGGCAGTTCTCAGGTTATTGTCTTTTAGCTGTAACCTGCCTAGGAACATGTTGGCTTCTACCAAATCTTCTGTAGGTACATTCTCTATTGGGAGCAGTTGTATCGCTTTTGCCTTAGCAGCACTATAGTTCTTGAGTATATAGTGGCATCTCATTTGTCCCATTATAGAGCTAATATAAGTGCTCTTGGACGAAGCTATTGGCTCCAGCTGTTGGTAAAACCCAATTGCTTTGTTGTAGTCTTTGCGATAGAAGTACGTGCCACACAGTTTCACTAATGATTTTTCGGTATAGTTATTATTACCTTGGTTTACCACGTACTCATAGTGGGTAAGGGCTTGATTTTCTTTGTCTGTATAGTAATCAGCCTCCGCTTTAAAGTAATTAGCAGGTATAATAAAGAATCCATCATCTCCAAATCGCTTGATATAATTTCCTAACTCCTTAGACGCACCTATGAAGTCTTTGTTTTCGTATATGTTTATAGCCATCTGATACAGAGTGCTATCCTGCTTGGTTCGTCGTATTCCAGCTCCGGGTATTTTTTCTACGTAGTCAAAATAGCCTTGTGGATTGCCTTGGTTGTTATATATGATTTCGATAAAAGTAAGTGCCTCGCTAGAAGCATTCGTCTTAGGAAATCTTTCTACTACTGTCTTGTAGTATCCCAAGGCTACATCATCCTTATGCTGAGTATAGTTGATAAGGCCGAGTTTGAGATAGCTGTCGGTTAAAAAAGGTGAGAGGTCGTGTTGAGAGATCAATAGGTTAAACATACTCTCTGCAGTACTGTAGTTTTTTAATATCATGTATTCTTTACCAATTTGGTAAAGAGCATCATCTTCGTAAATACTTTTCTTAAAGTCGTTTTGAATTTTCTTTAAGACATTTATTTTCTCGGAATGTCTTTCTTGGAGACCATAGAGCATACCTTGTTGAAAAATGGCATAATCAGCATTCTTGTAGTCGTTTTTTATAATAAATCCATATTCTGCAATAGCAGGATTATACTGCCCATTGAGGAAGTAGCAGTCTGCTAGTCGCTGCGTATTGTCTAGGTATATTTCGCTATTAGTATTGGTATAGGTTTCAAATTGTTTGAATTTAGCAAAGTAATTTTGTGCCTTAGGATATTGCTCTTGCTTAAAATAATTGTATCCCATGCTATAGTAGCCGTAGTTTTTTTTCTTACTTATGTCTGCCCCGCTATTGCTTATGAAACGATTCATTAGGTTGATACTCTCGTTGTAGTCATCTACCTTAAAGGCTATCTCGGCTCTCCAAAAATAGGCTAGAGCTTCCAGCGTATTATCCTTTGGATATTTTAGAGATTTTTTGAAGAAAACATCTGCATTTTGGTACTCCTTATTTAAGAATAGCTCTTCACCTCTATGAAAGGTCAACTCTTGATACGCCGTTTTTGTATTGGCATTAAGATCACCTATTTCTTCAAGCACCTCTATTGCCGCTTTATAGTTTTTAGTGCTTAAAAAAACATCCGCCATTATAGACTTGGCCTCATCTCTGTATTCGGAAGTAGTATAAACTTCTAGGAACTCTTTAATAGCAGATATTGCAGTTCCGTTTTTTTGTAGTTCTGCAGCTAACTTGGCGTAATTAAAGGCTGCTATCTCACTTATTTTTTTATTGTAGTCTTTTCTTTTGGCTTCGCCAAAGGCATTTAGAGCTCTCTGTCTTTTATCATTTTTTACATCTGCTACACCTAAAAAATAGTTTGCAGATTGCCCCATCTCGTTGTCTTCATTTGCTATATGTAGAAAGTACTCCGTAGACTTATCATATCGTTGGGCTTCATAATTAGTACTAGCAAATTGGAAAATTTCATCAGAACTTAGCTTTTTTATATTGCCTGTATATTTGTCAAAATGGCTTAAAGCCAAACTCTTATTACCTAGTTGATATTGTATTTTACCCCTTAGCAGTTCAATTTCGTCTTCTTGTGTTGGGAGTTCAATATTTTTTACCTTTTCAAAAGCCTTGAGGTAGTCTTCCTGTTCATAGTAGATTTGAGCCAAGTAGAGTTGCATAGTTCTTGGGCCTTTGTCACCTATCTTTTCAAAGGTTGCTACAGCACATGAATAGTCTTTTAAGATGTAACATTGGTATCCATAGTAATAACTTGCTTCTATAGCATATTTACCATCACCATTCATCACCTGTTTAAATTGTGATTTTGCTTCGGCGTATTGTTTATTCTTAAAATAGCTATAACCTAGTTTGAAAGCAAGCTCATCTCTCTGTTTTTTTAGAATGTCTGTAGATTTGATTTGCTCCAAATAGTTCAGAGCAAGGTTATACTTTTTCTTACTAAAATAGAATAGACCTAATTCATAGGTGATTTCGGTATTGAGTTTATGTTCAGGTTCATTCCTGAGTAATTGAGCTACATCTCTGCTAGCTAATTGCTTATCTAACTTAAGCCTAGAAAGACCGATGTAAGCTCTTGCTTCATAATCAAAATTGTGCCCAGGATTATGCTTCAAGAATTCTTGGAATTCTTGTATCGCAGGTACATATAGATTTTTGATGTATAGATTTTTACCTTGCTCAAAATGAGTAAGATTATCTGTGTATGATTTAGTCTTTTGTGCTAGGGTAATGCCCGTGCTTACCGATAGAAAAAGAAGAATAAGAAGTGTTCGAAACAATGTGTTCATCAATTAATGCTAAATACTCTTCAAAATAACTGCTATTTACCCGGTTTTAGTGTTCTAATTGCCAACAATCTATTAAGGAATTAATCCTTTGATGAAAGTAATTCATTTTTATACTTTTGTGTTTCAATTTATAAGTGAAATTATATATTTGCACTCGTCTAAAGAGAGTAAAAGTATTTTGTACTTGATTTTAGCACATTATCGTGGTGGTTGTAGCTCAGTTGGTTAGAGCACCGGTTTGTGGTACCGGGGGTCGCCGGTTCGAGCCCGGTCTTCCACCCAAGAACTAAAGGTTCGTCAGTCCGACGGACCTTTTTTATGCTATTAAATTTTGATCGTATAGGGCGAGAAGCATGTGCTGAGCGAAGTGAAACGGAGTTGAAGTAAGCTAGGTCTTCCACCCAAGAACTAAAGGTTCGTCAGTCCGACGGATCTTTTTTATGCTATTGATTATCAAACCATCTCCATTGCTTTCTGTTTGGTATTAAAAGTTTTACATTCGTACCAATGAAAAAAGCAATAATAATATTCGCAGCATTTAGTATAGTAGCCTGCAGCCCTTCTTCTACAGAAGCTACCCAGAACCAATCGTTTGATACTACAGAAGAGGTATTAGTGGATACAGACGGGGTATCTTTTGTAAACATAGAAGATGGTGCTACTATAAAATCACCGTTTTCTTTAAAGATGGGGGTGTCTGGGATGCAAGTGGAGCCAAAAGGCGAGCCAAGAGATGGATTTGGTCATCACCACTTATTGATAAATGACAATTTTGCACCTGCAGGCACTATTATAGTGGCAGATGATACCCATATTCACTATGGTGGTGGTCAGACTAGTGACAGTATTGCATTAGATCCAGGTTCTTATATATTCACTCTTCAGTTTGCTGATGGTATGCATGCATCGTATGGAGAAAAGTGGGCTAAGACTATAAGCGTCACAATAGAGTAGTGTAGTTATATATACTCATTTCTAAATATGCTGTTACCAAATTTTATGTTACGTATTCATATTTAGTTGCCTTGCACCTTACTTTTGATCTTGCAAAATACGTTTTTAAATGAGTAAGATTAGATCTATTTCCGCTCTATTTTTTTGTTTACTATTATTCCAATCGTATGCTCAAGATCCTGATCGTAAGCATAGTATAGGTGTTTATCAAAATTTTACAGATTACAATGTTAGTTTACTAAAAAATACTGTCTTTGCTTTTGATAGTGCACTATCTCAGTCTTTTAGGGTAGCCTATGTGAGAAGATTATCTCGTATATGGGTGTTAAATACCGGTATCAATAACGGCTTTATACTTAATCAAAATTTAAAAGAAAACTTTATACCCAAAGCCTATGCCATAGGTGCAGATATTAGTATTCAGTTTAAGTTGAACAACGGGAGATTAATGAAAGAAAACCCCGCTATAGCACCATTTTTTAGCTTTGGATATAAAACAGATTACATAAAAAAGCTTAAAGAGTATGACGAAAGCCCTTGGTTATTTCATAATCAATATGGTGCGGGATTTAATTTGAGAATAGCAAAAAGGACGCATATTCAAACACAAGTGGCTATGGAACAGAAGCTGGAAGGAGATTTTAATACTCATGTGCACTACAGAATCGGGTTAGTCCAAAGCTTAGGAAAAGTGAATGAGGTTCAATTACCTAAAAATCCAAATTTAGATAGCGATCAAGATGGCTTAGTAGATAGTAAAGATAAGTGTCCGGGTTTATTTGGGAGTGTAGCCAATAAAGGGTGCCCGGATACTACAGCTTATTTTGCTAAAAAAGTGAACTATGACAGTTTACGTGAATTGACGATAAATCAAAAAACACGAATATCTGAACTAGAACTGCAAAACGCAAAGCTAAGAAGTGGAGGTGATTTGGATATGGTAAATAGCCGAGAACAAGAGTTGCTCCTTAGTATATCTAGTCTAAAAATTCAGAATAATGAGTTAGTTAATTATAACTCTGTGAAGACAGTCACTAAAACTATAGTGCGAGTGGATACTGTTTATAAAACGGATATTGTGTATAGAGATAAAGTAGTGGCATATGAGGCTAGTGATGCTGATTTACTTAGACTAAGAAGAGAAAAAGAAGTTTTGAAAGCTAAGCTGGACGCAGAGCAAAAAGGGTCTGAAGAGCAGCGTATAGCTAGATTTGAAAAGGAGATAATAGAGAGACTAAAGCTTGAAAAAGCATCAAAGGATACTGAAGATGAAGAGATAGCAAATAGGATAGTGTCACCTGTACTTGACTTACCTGTAGATAAAAACTATTACGTAATAACCATTTCAAGTCCCAACATCTCCACCGCCGAGGCTTGGCTTAAT
>JBDNFQ010000035.1:0-2158 GCA_041689715.1 Bacteroidia bacterium | reverse complement strand
TTTGTATCCTAGTGTCGCACTTGCTAGTTGAATGTACCGCTGCAGAATATCTGCTTTGCCAAATCCATCTCCAGACTTTGGCTGAAATCTACATCTCCAGTGGTCCGTACAGAAAGTTTCTTTAAATCCATTTGGCCATACTTTAATACCGCGATTGGTTATCATTATTAGCTTTACAGTATTAGTTTCTATCGTTTTCAGTTTCTCCGCTATTTCTTCAGGATTAGTGCCATTCCAGTGAGCAAAAAGATCTACTCCGTCCAGTTCCTTATTGGCAGGAGCTTTCTTTTGGTATTTAGGCAGTTTAAGTGCGGCTCTATTGCCGTGCACTATAGGATCAAATGAAGAAGGTTTGTTACCCAAATTAGAGATTACTGCCGCTGCAAATTCTTTGGTTCCTACTTTTTGCTTACTCGTTGTATCATCATAGATGTCGGCGGTATGTAGTCCTTGCTCTATTGTGGTAAGCCACGCATTATGTATTCTTTCTGCTACCATAGACTGACCGATGTGGTTTAGCATCATCAGTGAACCGTGTATTAGTGCAGATGGATTAGCTATATTTTTACCCGCTATGTCTGGAGCACTACCATGTATGGCCTCAAACATGGCACACTCTTCACCTATATTACTAGAGCCTGCCAAACCTACAGAGCCAGTGATTTGTGCAGCTATGTCTGAAATAATATCCCCATACAGGTTAGCCATTACTACCACATCAAAGTGCTCAGGAGTATCTGCTACCTTAGCTGCTCCTATGTCTACGATCCAGTGTTCGTTTTCTATCTCTGGATACTCTGCAGCTATCTCATCAAACACTTGGTGAAATAAGCCGTCGGTTTGCTTCATAATATTATCCTTGGTAAAACAAGTCACCTTTTTACGCTTATACTGCTTGGCGTACTCAAAAGCGTAACGCACTATCTTTTCACAGCCAGGTCTGCTGATGAGCTTCAGACACTGCACTACCTCATCGGTCTGCTGGTGCTCTATACCTGCGTATAAATCTTCTTCATTTTCTCGGATGATGACCATATCCACTACTGGATGCTTTGTTTTGACAAAGGGATGGTAACTTTTACACGGACGCACATTCGCGTAGAGTCCTAAAAACTTACGGGTACTTACATTCAGACTTTTATATCCACCTCCCTGAGGTGTGGTGATAGGTGCTTTTAGAAATACTTTATTGTTCCTTATCTTATCCCACGAGTCGGGTGATATACCTGAGGTGTTACCTGATAGATATACTTTTTCTCCTATTGCGATCTCATCTATTTCCAGTTGAGCTCCTGCAGCTTGTAAGATTCTGAGCGTAGCATCCATTATTTCTGGTCCTATTCCATCTCCTTTTGCTACTGTGATTTTTGTCATTTGTTGTTGTTTCAAATTGTTGATACAAATGTGTCTAGTTACGTTCGTTTGTTTTTATTTATACTTATTATACTATCCATAACTAAAAGTTATAGATAGTATCTTGTGTTAAAGTTCCTTTAGTGCCAAACTCTATTAAAATAACAGCACCTTTGACAGCTCAATGGATTGGATATATTTTTTGAATCTAGCAGGAGTTTTTGTATTTGCCATTAGCGGTACGCTTATGGCTATAGATAACGATTTTGACGTGGTAGGAGCTGCCATCATAGGATTTATAACAGCCCTAGGTGGGGGTACTTTGCGGGATATACTTATAGGTGAGACACCCGTTGGGTGGATGCAGGACTCTGTGTCACTTTATGTGATAGTAGTGGCTGTGATCTGCTCTTATTTATTTAAAACGTCTATTCTTAAGCTCCGTAAAGGGATGTTTATTTTTGATACTATTGGTCTGGGGCTATTCACTATCCTTGGATTGCAGAAAACGCTTGAGCTGGGTCTTAGTCCCGTGATAGCAGTGATTATGGGTGTAGTCTCAGCGGTATTTGGTGGTGTCATACGTGATGTGCTGAGTAATGAAGTACCCCTTATCTTTAGAAGTGAAATCTATGCCAGTGCCTGTGTAGTAGGCGGATTGGTATTTTTAGCTTTTAATCGATTTAATGTACTCCTAGAGTGGAGTATGATAGTGGCCATGATTGTGGTTTTCCTTATTCGCTACTTTGCCGTGAAGCGTAAGTGGGTACTTAAGATAGCAAAGGGATAACGGCAGTCTGTCTAA
>JBDNFQ010000034.1:0-34617 GCA_041689715.1 Bacteroidia bacterium | reverse complement strand
GTCACCGTCTATTGTATCTGTTCCTTTAATAATAGACCAATCCCAATAGGTAGGTCCGTTAGTACTTAAATCGATAAGCGAGAAAGTCTCGAATATTTCAACAATATTTTTATCAGAAACAAAATTAGCAACCGGAGGAGCAGTAGGAGCTACAATAACAAAAGACTTAGTAGTAGAATCTTTACCTAGGCAGTTTTCACTTACAAGCTTAGCAGAGTAAGTACCTGCAGTACTAAACACCCTAGTTACGTTGATACTGGTAGCTGGCACACCGTCGATAGTCCAGTTGTGAGATATATATCCAGTCTGATTAGAGTTTACAAATCTTACAGGTGTACCTACATATGAAGTATCAGCCACAAAGAAGTTACTGCTTAAGCCACCAGCTGGAGCAAGAAGATCAACTGTATAATCTTCGGTTTCTCCCCAAGCATAGTTATTGAGACATGGATTTGTAAGAGTAGCACTAGACTCATTTACAATTACTCTCATACGAGTAGCACCAGTGCCGATAGAACATGGAACAGTGAAATTAATAACATTTACACCTGAACCGTTTCCAGCACTTAGCATTTCTCCAGCGTCTGTAAAATCGCCATCTCTATTATAATCGATCCAAGCATTAGATCTTCTAGTATAGTTACCACCACAAGTTCCTTGGGTAATAGTAATAGTGTAGTTTCCGCCTGGAGATAAGTCAGCAGCCGTAACTGAAGTATTGTCAGTGTACACTTGGCAACCTGCACCAGACGAGTTTTCGTCTATGGTAACACTATTCCCAACTAATTGTACTCTGTCGCACTTTGAGTCATACGGATTGGCAGCCGCCGATGTACAGTACTGTGCACTTGCCCAACCTGCTGCAGATATAAGCAGCAAAGACATTAGGCCTTTAATTAAGTAATTGTCTTTTATCATTATTTATGTTCTTTTAATAATATTAGACACAAAAATCGAAAAAGGTTGCGTAATACCAAGACATTTTATAAATATTTTTTTAAAAATAGTATAATTTACTACGAGCTAAATCCAAAAAAACGCTCATATTGCCACTGTTTATGATTTTCGAAGAAGTATATACTAATCTAAATCCCAATCAGAAAAAAGCTGTAAATACAATTGAAGGATCCGTAATGGTAGTTGCAGGTCCAGGTACAGGAAAGACACAGGTACTGGGTGCACGAGTGGCGAGTATTATTAAGAAAACAGATACTAGTCCCGAAAATATCCTATGTCTTACTTTTACAGAAGCAGCTACCACGGCATTGCGTTTAAGATTGAATCAGTTTATGGGTTCGGAATCGTATAAGGTAAATGTGTATACCTATCACGGTTTCTGTAATACTGTTATACAAGAAAACAAGGACCTCTTTGGCATACAAGATCTAGACCCCATATCTGAGCTTGAGGTGGTGGAGGTCATGAGAGAGATAGTGGATGAACTTCCTCACGATAGCATAATAAAAAGGTACGTAGGTGATGTGTATTATGATGTTAGAAATCTACTCAAGCTTTTTGGTTTGATGAAAAAAGACAACCTTTCAGCAAACGACATCATTGCAAAAGTAGATGCTAAGCTGGCAGAGATGCTTACCGACGAAAAGTATCTATATAAACGCAAATCGGGAGAAAACAACAAAGGAGACTTAAACCTGAGAACATATAATGCCGACAAAGAGCCTTTAGAAAAGTTGAAGGAGGCGGCCATGCTACTTGATGAGTATGATGCTAAGTTAAAAAAGAGAAAACGCTATGATTTTAATGATATGATAGCTTGGGTGCTCTCTGCATTAAAAAATAATGAAGACTTGTTGCTAAAGTATCAAGAGATGTATCAATACTTCTTGGTAGATGAATATCAAGATACCAATGGTGCTCAGAACGAGCTGCTCTATACACTTATTAGTTATTGGGAAAACCCAAATGTTTTTGTAGTGGGCGATGACGATCAGTCTGTATACAAGTTTCAAGGAGCCAATGTTGAGAATATATTTGAATTTTATAAACGATATGAAGACCATATTAAACTGGTAATTTTAGATCAAAATTACAGATCTAGCCAAAGCATATTAGATGGTAGTAATGCCATAATAAAGCATAATAAAGAACGTCTAGTAGGCAAGGTGCCCAACCTGAATAAAGAGATAACCGCAGCCAATGATAAGGTAGCCAATATCAAAAACGCACTCAAAGTAGTAGAGTATCCAAATACTTTTCAGGAGATAGTGAGTATTACTAGTAAACTAAAAGAATTAAAATCGAAGGGAGTATCGCTTAGCGAGGTAGGTATAATGTATCGAAACCATAGCCAAAGCGAGGAGCTAATCAAGTACTTAGAGGCAGAAGGAATAAGCTACAATGTTGCCAGAACTCAAGATGTACTAGAAGTACCACTAGTGCATCAGCTCAATAACTTTTTGACCTACCTCAGCTTAGAAGGCCAGAAACTAGACTCTGGTCAGCACTTGATGTTTGAGATCTTACATTATCATAACTTTAGGCACTTGTCGGCTTTAGATATAGCTAGAATAAGTACTATACTCTCCAAAGACAGGAAGATAGGCTGGCGTGAACAACTAAATGGAGTAGCAGCAAGGCTAGAGATAGGAAGTGATGCTAAAAAAGAGTTGCGAGCATTTGTGGCAGATGTAGAGTTTTGGCTAAAAGAAATACATAATATTACACTTCAAATGTTCGTAGAGCGAATAATGTCTAAAATAGGTTTTGTTTCTAGAGCCCTATCAGCCAAGGATGCAACTTTTCAAATTCAGAGCCTCAAGACATACTATAATTTTCTGAAAGAAGAAACAGCTCGCGAGCCGTATCTGTCGCTCTTAGCCTATTTGAACAAAATTGAGCTTCTAAAATCAAATAACTTAGGGTTAAAGCTAAATAAAATAATTCACGGAATAAATGGAGTAAACCTAATGACTGTGCATGGTAGTAAAGGTTTAGAATACGACTATGTATTTGTATTAGGCTGTACAGAAAAGAAGTGGGAAAAAGATGGTCAGGCACTGCCATATAAGCTAAATATGCTGCTCCCAGGAGAGCCTAAAAAGGCTATAGAGGAAGAAGCTCGAAGACTTTTTTATGTTGCCATCACCAGGGCAAGAAAAAACATAGAGATAAGTTATGCTCTCAAAGACGAAAAAGACAAAGACCTTACCAAAAGTCTATTTGTTGTAGAACTAGAAGAAAGCGGTGCTGCCCAAATACTAAAACAAGAGGCCAACGAAGAAGATTTGCTCCACTTCTTTGATTTTATGCTGACATATAGAAATGAAGAATACATTGACTTAGTAAAGCAAGATTTTGTAAAAAAAGAAGTAGAAAATTTCAGACTCAGTGCTACCAATTTGAATAGTTACTTAAGGTGTCCTGTGGCATTCTTTTACCAAAATATTCTGCGAGTACCTTCTGCCAAAGGCGAGAGCTCCACATTTGGAACAGCGGTGCACTCTGCTCTAGATGGTTTGTATAAGAACTTAGCCAATTTGCAAGAGGAGGGAAAGGCCAAAGAGTATATCAAAAACCGTTTTACTGCGGCGATGCACAGCAGTAAAGAGGCTTTCACAAAGGAAGGTTTAGAACGGAGAATGTACTATGGTATAGATATTTTGAATAAATACTATGATCAATATGCAAAGACTTGGGCCGGGCAAGGTGAAATACATACAGAATTGTATCTTAAAAATTGTGAAATAGAAGGAGTCCCTATTCGTGGACAAATAGACAAGGTGGTAATAAACGATAGAGCAGCTCACGTGGTAGATTTTAAAACGGGACAAGTAAAGTACGGCATTAAGAAAATAAAGCCGCCTCTCATATTAGAAGACAATCCAGACGAAGCTAATTTTGAAAAGAGATTCGGTGGCGATTATTGGCGACAAATCTTGTTTTACAAAGCACTGATAGAAAGCGACACCACACAGAACCTTAAGGTTATTTCTGGCGAAATTGACTTTATAGAGCCGGATAATGACGAGCTCAAGAAAGTGAAAATTATGGTGAATGAAGACGAATACGCCTTTGTTAAAAAACAAATAAGAGAAACATTTACTAAGATACAAAACCTTGAATTTGACAATGGATGTGACGAGACCGACTGTCAATGGTGTAATTTTAATAAGAATTACCTAGCAAATAAAGTATACAGTTCGACAGATTTATTGCACAGCATATCAGACGAAATAGAAGAAAGATGACTAAATGGGGTTTGAATTCTTTAAAACTATACTTACTTTTGAACCGTTATAAATAGCATGGAATTACAAGACGTTATTACCGTATATTCAGAGAAAACACCAAATCCAGAGTCGATGAAATTCGTGGCAAATAAAATGATTTTGCCAAACGATAGTATTGATTTTAGAACGAATGAAAAAACTGATGAGTGCCCTATGGCTAAGGAGTTGTTTGAGTATGACTTCGTAAAAGGAGTTTTTATTATGAATAACTTCGTGTCTGTCACTAAAAAAGCAGATTACGAATGGTTTGATATTATACCACAGCTCAAAAAGTTTGTTCAGGATTATCTTGAATCTGAGAAGCCAATAGTAGTGGTAAAAGAAAACCTGACTGACGAAGAAGAGTCTGAGGTTGTGACAAAAATCAAGCAGCTACTAGAGGACCACGTGAGACCAGCTGTGGAAATGGATGGTGGAGCCATAGATTTTAAGAGTTTTGAAGCCGGAGTAGTTACTGTCACAATGAAAGGTTCTTGTAGTGGTTGCCCTAGCAGCACTCTTACTCTGAAAGCAGGAATAGAAAACTTATTGAAAAGAATGATACCAGAAGTGGAGTCTGTTGAGGCTGAAGCTGCTTAAAACAATAACATTATGAATAAAAAAATCACTTTACTTTTTACGCTACTTGCTTTCGCGTCTTCCTCTTTCGCACAATTCTCGTTTGATATTAATGAGTACGAGAGTTTAAACTTAGATTACAACAGATTTGATTTTGATAAGAAATTTGTTCTTACCAGCAATGCTGAAAATGCGGATGATACAACTTTTGTTTGGAAAGTTACAAGTGTCGACAGACAAGCGGGTTGGGACTATACCGTGTGTAGTGGTCTAGTATGCGTATCTAATCCAGAGGGAGAATATCAATATACTGTACCTGTAGGGGCTAGTGACACATTTAAACTGGGGTTTAGCACTTACTACACCGCAGGAAAGGGTAATATGACGCTTACCGTTTGGTCCAAAAAAAATCCAATGGTGCGGGATTCTATAAAACTTTCGATTGTCACTAGAGACAAAGTATCTGTTGAAGCAGCATCCAAAACAAAGTTTGTTGCATACCCCAATCCAGCTAAGGATTTTGTTACCATTAAACTAGCAAATGGAGGATCGGAAACCGTAAAGGTATACGACATACTTGGAAATTTGCACATATCTAAGGCCGTGTCGTCTGGAGATAAGCTAGATGTAAGTAAGCTTTCTAAGGGCGTGTATGTCTTAAGAATAGAGGGGGTCGCATCTTACTCACAAGTTTTACATAAGCAATAGGTAGGCATTTAAAAATATGAGGGAAGGTGCAGTTTGCTGCACCTTTTTTTATGAATAAACTTCTAGAATATAAGGGTCTCTGGAAAAGGGAAGAACCAAAAAGGCTTATACATCACACGTTGTATAAGCCTTTTATATAAAATTATGTTTGGTTAAAAGTTATTTATTTATATCGAAGGTATCCATAAACTTAGTAGTGAAATTACCCGCTCTAAATTCCGGATCTTTCATAAGTTTAAGGTGAAGAGGAATAGTAGTTTTAATACCTTCTATAATAAACTCAGAAAGGGCTCTTTCCATTTTCACTATACATTCTTCTCTTGTTTGTGCAGATACTATAAGCTTAGCTATCATAGAATCATAGTGTGGCGGTACGGTATACCCTGCATATATATGTGAGTCTATACGCACACCGTGACCTCCTGGCTTATGCAGTACTTCTATTTTACCCGGGCTTGGTCGGTAATCATTAAAAGGATCTTCTGCGTTTATTCTGCACTCCATAGAATGCTTAGACGGGAAGTAATTTTTACCGCTTATTGGAATTCCTGCAGCTACTTTTATTTGTTCTTTTATCAAATCAAAGTTTATAACCTCTTCTGTTACTGGGTGCTCTACTTGTATTCGCACATTCATTTCCATAAAGAAGAAATTTTTATGCTTGTCCACCAAAAACTCTACAGTACCTACACCTTCGTAGTTTATTGCTTCTCCGGCTTTTATGGCTGCATCGCCCATACGTTTACGTAAATCGTCATCTGCAAATGGAGATGGAGCTTCTTCAAGTAGCTTTTGATGTCTACGTTGTATGGAGCAGTCTCTTTCTGAAAGATGACAAACTTTACCATATTGATCTCCAACTATTTGTATTTCAATATGTCTTGGTTCTTCTACAAATTTTTCGAGGTACATAGCATCATTACCAAAGGCGGCTTTTGATTCTTGTCTGGCACTATGCCACGCATCTTCAAAATCTTCGTCTTTCCAGACGAGTCGCATACCTCTACCTCCACCTCCAGCTGTCGCTTTTAGCATAACTGGATAACCTATTTGTTTGGCGACTTTGTGACCATCTTTTAAGTCTTTCAATAAACCTTCAGAACCTGGCACACATGGTACACCTGCAGCTATCATGGTAGCTTTGGCATTTGCCTTGTCGCCCATACCGTCTATCATCTCAGCACTAGCACCTATAAATTTAATGCCATGATCTTTGCACATTCCAGAAAAAATAGCATTCTCAGAAAGAAATCCGTATCCAGGGTGAATGGCATCTGCATTAGTTATTTCTGCGGCTGCTATGATATTAGGCATACTCAGGTAGGATTTTGGACTAGGTGGAGGGCCAATGCATACTGCCTCATCGGCAAATTTTACGTGCAACGAATCCTTATCAGCAGTAGAATATACAGCGACTGTAGAAATGCCCATTTCTTTGCAGGTGCGAATTATTCTTAAGGCAATCTCGCCTCTATTTGCGATTAATATTTTTTTAAACATAGCTATCCTAGCTTGGCTCAACTAAGAAAAGTGGCTGATCGTATTCTACTGGTTGAGAATCGTCCACTAGCACTTTCACTATTCTTCCGCTCACTTCAGATTCTATCTCATTATAGAGTTTCATTGCTTCAATGATGCAGATGACTTGGCCTATTTCTACAGTATCACCTACTTCCACAAAAACAGGTTTGTCTGGCGATGATTTACGATAGAAAGTGCCAATCATTGGCGACTTTATTTCCTCCTCAAGAGATACTACAGGTGCTTTAGCTAGTTCAGCAGCAGGAGCAGGCATAACTGCAACCGCCTGGGGTGCAGCTAATGCTAGAGCTTGCTGAGCGTGTACTACACTTGGCGAAATAACTTGTTGCAAGTTTTTCTTAATATTGATTTTAAAATCTTTTTTCTCAATTGCTACTTCATCAACTCCTGACGATGAAATGAATTTGATTAATGTTTGAATTTCTTTTAAGTCCATATCTAATTTAATCTTTAACGAAAATAGTATTAATTCTTATTTTTCTGGGTTATATGCCCATTTTAGGTAAGTAGCTCCCCAAGTAAATCCTCCTCCAAAGGCCGCCAAGACAATATTATCTCCTTTTTTGAATCTTTTTTCAAAATCGGAAAATAGTAGAGGAATGGTGCCAGCTGTTGTGTTCCCATATTTTTCAATGTTAATAAGCACCTTGTCATCATCTAGCTCCATTCGTTTAGCCGTAGCATCGATGATTCTGAGGTTTGCTTGATGGGCACATAAATAATCTACATCTGCTCCGGTTAGATTGTTCCTATCCATTATCTCTCGGCTTACGTCTGCCATGTTGGTCACAGCAAATTTAAACACTGTTTTACCTTCCTGAAAGACTGCATGTTCGCGTGCATCTATAGTTTCGTGACTTGCAGGCTTTAATGATCCGCCGGCTTTTTGATGTAAAAATTCTCGACCGGATCCATCAGATTTTAAAATACTATCCATTATTCCTACAGATTCGTCCTCAGAAGGTTCTAACAGTACAGCTCCACCACCGTCACCAAAAATGATACAAGTGTTTCTGTCTTCATAGTTTATTATGGAGGACATCTTGTCTGCCCCGCATACAATCACTTTTTTATGTTTACCACATTCTATGAATTTACTTCCAGTTTCTAGAGCATAAAGAAATCCAGAGCAGGCAGCACTTATATCAAAGCTCCAAGCATTTATTGCCCCTATTTTATCAGAAACTATATTTCCCGTTGCAGGAAAAACAAGATCTGGAGTTACGGTGGCTACTATAATTAGATCTATTTCTTCAGCCGTAATGTTTCGTTTGGCTAAAATCTGTTTTATAGCCTCTACACAGATGTCACTAGTGGCAGTTCCGTCTTCCATCACTCTGCGTTCTTTTATCCCCGTTCGGCTTAGGATCCACTCATCAGAAGTATCTACGAGTTTTTCTAAATCCTTATTGGTAATGATTTTTTCTGGCACATAGCCTCCTACCGCTGTTATAGCTGCTCGCATATTTTTATGTCTTCGGTTTAAGTTAAGTGCTCGTTGTTGCAGAAAAAGATAGTTCAATCTTAGAAATTAAATTTGAATCTACCACATTTTTCGAGAGTTTTATCATGTTTCTGAAGGTTTTGGCTTTTGTAATGCCGTGTCCTACGATTACTGGTTTCTTAATGCCAAGAATAGGTGTACCGCCATAGTGCTCGAAGTTAAATTTATCTAGAAAGTCATCTTCTACCCCTCTTTTAAGGAGATTATAAAAGAACCCTTCACACGATTTTACAATTACATTTCCGGTAAAGCCATCACATACAGCAACATCTACTTTGTCATTAAATAGATGTCTTCCTTCTACGTTACCTATGAAATTTATACCGTTTTGGTCTTTCAGAAGAGGGTAAGCACCTTTAGTTAACATATTTCCTTTTTCTTCTTCTTCACCAATATTTATCAGACCAACTCGCGGATTTTTTATTCCATAAACCGCCTTAGCATATTCGCTGCCTAATACAGCAAATTTGGCAAGTGTCTCAGGTTTCAAATCACTATTGGCACCTACATCCAGCAGTACTCCTGTGGTGCCACTCTGCTGCGGCAGTACAGATGATAAAGCGGGACGCTCGATACCCGAAATTGTTTTCACTTGATAAAGTGCAGACACCATCACCGCTCCAGTGTTACCCGCACTTAAAAAAGCGTCTATCTGGTCAGTTGCTAAATAGTGCATACCGACATTAATACTAGACTCTTTTTTTGATGCTACGGCTTTGGTAGCGTGTTCGCCCATGCCTATACTTTCACCTGTATATATTACAGTGATTTTAGGGTGAGTGAGGTCTTCTAGGTATTCGTTCAATGCTTTTTGCTCACCAAAAATAAAAAACTGGTATTCGCAGTTTTTCACAGAAGCTTCTTCGAGCACCGCTTTTATACATTCTTTGGGAGCGAAATCACCCCCCATGGCATCTATGCCAATTCTCATATAAATATGTTATTCAGCGTTATTAGGTTCTAAAACCTGAACGCCTCTGTACATTCCTGTTTCTAGATTAAGCCTGTGGTAAAGATGTACTTCACCTGTAGACGGATCTCTATGGAGCTGTCTATTGCCTAATTTGTAATGAGTTCTTCTTTTGTCTCTTCTAGTCTTGGAAATCTTACGTTTAGGATGTGCCATTTTATTTTATTATTATTTTTTTTAAATCTGCCCAACGCTCATCTACCTCTTCGGTATCATCTGCGTTAGGATGTTCTATTTCACATTCTTCATGATTTAGGGAATGTTTACAAATTTTTCTGGTAGGTAAATCTAGGCATATTTGCTCGTAGAGTGAGTCGTAGATATTATATACTTGATAATTTACAGACAGGTAGTTTTCCTCCTTTAGTAAATCGTCATTTTGGGTAAGTCTCAGTATGTCGAGTCTTTCACTTTTTACATCTATCTTAATGTCATTCAAGCACCTTTCGCATTGCAGATTCATATGACCACCTAGCTCATATTTCACACTTATGTTTCCATCGTTTTTTTCACAAACGACAGTACTATTTATCTCTCCAGAAGAAAATAAACTATTCTCCTTTATCTTAAAGAACGTATCATCTATTTTATAATGAAATGTGGCTTTTTCGTTTTTAAATTTTATAAATTCAATATCAAAATCTGTCAATTTCATTGTAAAAAAGTCTGCAAAGGTAAATATTTTAGCGGTAATTCAAGTTATTTAGAAGACTTATCTCAAATCTGGAACTCCTATGCTGAATTTTTCTCTTCTATGTTCTTTGAAAGGCAGTTTAGATGTACTAGTATCATAATACGCCATTCTGTTTCGGTGCACCTTGTTTATGAGGTATAGAGCATTAATAAAGGATGTACTGTCTACTAATCCTTTGCCTGCAATGTCATATGCTGTTCCGTGATCAGGTGAAGTGCGTATAATTGGCAATCCAGCAGTATAATTTACCCCTTCCGAAAAAGCGACTTGTTTGAATGGAATAAGGACTTGGTCGTGATACATTCCGACTACTCCGTCAAAATTATCTGCATTTGATGAGCCAAAGAACCCGTCTGGCGGGTAGGGTCCTATAACCAATAAGCCTTCGTCTTGTAATTGTTTGATTGCAGGTGAAATCATCTTTATTTCCTCATCGCCCATCAAGCCGTTGTCTCCGCCGTGTGGATTTACTCCGAGCACAGCTATTTTTGGCTTCGATATTCCAAAATCTGAGATTAGGTTTTGGTGAAGCGTTCTTACAGTTGCAGCTATTTTCTCAGTGCTGAGCTCATTCGTCACTTGGTTTAGGGCAGTATGTCCGGTAACCATAGCAACTCTAAGTGTATCGTTTAGCAAGATCATTTGCACGTCACTTTCAAACTGCTGAGCAAAATAGTGTGTGTGACCATTGAATCTCAAACCTGCTTCGGCTGCAGTGGCTTTATCAATAGGTGCTGTGAGTATATTTTCAAGCATACCGTTTTTAATATCATCCACAGCTAAGTCCAAGGCCGCTATGGCCAGCTTCCCTGCTTCGAGGCTAGGAGACCCTGGTGTGATATTAATTCGGTCTGTACTACATACTCTTAAGTTTATTTGACCCTCTTTTATATCTTTTTTACTTTTGACAATATGGAAGTCTAAAGTGGGCATTGCTAGCAAGTTGCTATAATGCGTAAGTATATGAGTGGTCCCGTAAACTACTGGTGTACAGTAATTGAAAATAAGTTTATTGCTTAGCGTCTTTAAGATGAGCTCTGGGCCTACACCATTAAAATCGCCAATAGTTATGCCAATACAAGGTTTTGTATTCATTGTATTGGCAAAGGTATGGTTTATTGCTTATTTACGAGATGAGTTTTTGTCTAAGCATAAATTCTAGCTGCTGATTGGTTTCTACCAATTTAGCCGATACTAGATTTTCTTTGTGCTTATTCTCATTTTGTAGGAAACAAGATTCTATTGTCTCTACCAAATCATCTTTGACCCAAGGTTTGGTTAAGAAGCGAAATACCTTACATCGGTTTATTGCTTCTATTACAATATTAATATCACTCGAACCTGTGATAAGTATGCGACCAATGTACGGGTGAGACTCCTTTAACATTTCTAACAGGTCTACTCCAGATATATCCGGCATCATATGATCCGTAATAACAACGCTTATGTGATTAGCGTTAATAAGAGCGAGAGCTGCAGTAGCGTCATTGGCTACAGAAACGTTAAAAATTTTACGAAAGTTTGCTTTGAAAGCAGCTAGATTCTGTGGTTCGTCATCGTGGACAACCAAAAATATATTTGTAAAAATGCGACCAGATTTAAATTATATGTAGATCCTTGCTTATTTGTTTGTTTTCGGGAGATTCACAGTTTTTAATGGAATAAATAAAAAAGTAAAGTTAGTATTTAAGTCATTATGACTACAACTGAAAATATAAATAATGTGCCTAAGCCTACTTTTTTAGGCTCAGATATGATATGGAAAAGGCTACTTTTCAGACTATGAAAAACTCCTCTGAGAATAAATGCTATGATACGATTCATACGCAAATAGTAGAGTTGCTCGCTAGTAGAAATCATAGTCTTAAAAAAAGCATCTTAAACTCCGGGCTGGTAGAGCAGTATTTAATTGAAAATAACGAAACACTTGAGACCTGTGGCGTCTGGGTGTACTATCCATAAAAAAAATAGTTTTCACATCGACTTGATGAAGAAGAATTTATAGAAGTTGGCACGAACAGAAACAAATTAAAAAGGACTCAGGAAGAGCAAGATATTTTAAGGTCTAAGAAAATCGGCATTATAGGTCTTTCTGTTGGACGAGCGGTGGCTACTACGGTTGCTTTGGAACGGATTTTGACGATATAGAATTGTCGAATCTAAATTAGGATACGTGCACCTCTAACTGAAATGGGCAAAAACAAAGCTATATCTGCAGCTCAAGAAATCGCTGAAATAGACCCTTATATTAAAGTGACATGCTTTGCAGTGGGGCATTCTATACCACCAAGCCTGTGGGCAAAGGAACAGGCTTATCTATATCGTATAGTATCATAGAAGATCACGCGGGTGCAATAGAGCTGAATTCTGAATTAGGAGTAGGGACTAAGTTTATTATTACTCTACCTTTAGTTTCTTAAACTTAGCAGTAGCTCGATACCACACAGGAAACACAAGAAGACCTGCAAATAAGTAAGGCCAATAACTCAAAAGTCGCCATAAGAATGCGGTGGTATTGGTAAGCTGAGCATTCATAAAGTATTCATTCATAAAGCCACTAAACAGCCACTCGGCCATACCTACAGCTCCTGGAGTAGCTGGTATCATGAGTGCAGCCCACATTACGAGTTGCTTGGCAAATATTTCTGCTACTTCCTTGCCATTTCCTAAAGCGAGTATAAGACAGTTGACCAGTATAAATCTGGATATCCACGCAAAGCTCGTTCCTGAGAATGCTTTAAGCCAATGCCAAAAACTTTCCTTACGAAATGCCTCTGCTGCCAAGATTAAGTTCTCACCCCATTTTTTTACCTTGCTACTAAAACGAGTTAAAAAAGGAAGCTTAGTAAAAAACATTACAAACTGTGCAATTCCTCTAGGCTTAAAAAACAAGCCAAACCCTAAGAGAATAGCCCATCCTAAAAAGAGGGAATATATGGTGATGAAATATTGCCAAATAGCCCCCTCTGCGAGATAACCAATGCTGTGTGGAATTACATCAGCTCTAGCGACCCAAAGTGCCATTAGCGGCACTGCAAGCACATAAAAAAGCACGTCTAGAAAGGAAGTGGCTAGTACTATAGCAGTTCCTTTTCCAGTGTCTATTTTTTTTTCTCTGGCTAAAAGCAATAGAGCAGCGGCAGTACCGCCTACTATTCCTGGCGATATGGCAGATGAAAACTCCCACAGAATGATAACCTGTACAGCTCTACGCCAAGATAGTTCATAGTTAGACAAGACTATAAGTCTATATGCGTAGCACAGGAGTCTAGTAAAAACAGAAAGGACTGCTGCCAGTAGCCAGAAGCTAGTGGTGATAGTCCAGTGTATGCTTTGATACGCATGAATATCAAAGTTTTGCAAAAAAAAGTAGGCGGCAGTAGCTAGACCAATGAGTATAGGAATCACCAGTTTACGACCGGTGAAATATTCTGCTATATTGCCACTCTTGCTCAATTTAGTGCATTCACTTTTTGTCCTTGTGCAAGAGAATACTTTCGCTTACCATCTATTGTAATAAGCATTTCTATGGACCCAATATTGAGATAATCGTATAGGTGAATAGCCTGTTCCATAAATTTTTTCTTCTTTATTTCAGAGGCGGTATTTTTTTCTATGCGAACTACGTAAGTATCTACCAAGTCTGTGTACACAGAGCCTTCTGGCCATACCTGTGTACCTCTATTTGTAATAGTGGTAAGCTCCATATCGCTATCTAAGTGAGCATTGACTATAGTGGCTATGTCGCCTGCTTGCTGCTCAGATTCAATAAAAAGATCTATGCCTACTGTTTCTATAATTTCATCACTACTCACCATCATCTTGTTTTGTGCGAGCAGAGTTGGCTTATGATATTTTTCTGGATCTGAGTCTGTAATTTTACTCAAGTCTAATTCTTTAATAATTGCTTGTGCAAATTCCATAGTACCCACTGACTTACTCCTATCTGCACCGAAATCTCCCGTGTGTACCCCTTTGTCTATTGCAGATAATAATGCATCTCTAATCGCAGTTCCATAGTGTTCTAGTCCCATTTGATTGAGCATAAGCGTACCACTGAGTAGAAGTGAGGTTGGGTTGGCTTTATTTTGACCCGCTATATCTGGTGCAGTGCCATGTACAGCTTCAAATATTTTGATGTGGTCGCCCAGATTTGCAGATGGAGCAAATCCTAAACCACCTACTAAGCCAGCACAAAGGTCTGAAACTATATCTCCTTGCAGATTGGTAAGTACTATGCATTCAAATGTTTGCGGTGCATATACCAGTTTCATACATAGGGCATCTACTATAATGTCTTCTGCTTTTATCTGTGGGTAAAGCTTTGCTATTTCATAAAAAGTATCTAGAAACATTCCGTCAGTCAGTTTCATAACATTGGCCTTGTGACCACAAGTCACAGTGCTATATCCTTCTTTTATTGCAGTTTCGAAAGCAGATCTAATCACTTGCTCGGAACCAGGTCTTGAAATAATTCTGCGACTTACTGCCACGTCCTTTGTCATATAGTGTTCTATGCCGCCATATGTATCTTCTATATTTTCTCTAACTACAGTTAAGTTTATTGGGATACCCGCTTTACTAAAAACAGTATCGACACCTTTTATGGTTTGAAATTTCCTGATATTAGAGTGCGTGTTCCACGTCTTACGAGCAGTTACATTGATGCTTTTCACTCCGCCTCCTTTAGGTGTTTCCATAGGCCCTTTGAAAAGGATGCCTGTAGATTCAATACTTTGTTTAGCTTCATCCGTCATGCCAGTAGTGTATCCTTGATCGTATACACCTTTACCCATGGCCACAAAATCGTACTCCAAAGGAACTTTAGCAGCACTAAAAACCGCTAACACAGCATCCATTATTTCCGGACCTATACCGTCACCTTTGGCAACTGATATTTTCACATTACTCATATATTGTAAATATTAATGGAACAAAGGTAGTAATCCTGCTTCGAAAAATACGGATTGGGCACACTTTTTGCTATACATAATGTGCTTTAAAACAAGCGTTTTTGTTAGCTTTTTACGCACAAAAAGCTACCTTCGCAAGTTATTAATTAAAAGCAGAAACATTTCTAATAAATGAGACAACTTAAAATTTCAAAACAGTTTACCAACAGGGAAAACAAATCGTTAGATAAATATCTTAACGAGATTAGTAAAGTGTCAATGATTGACGCTCAAGAAGAAGTGGTTTTGGCCGGAAGAATACGTGAAGGGGACCAGGCTGCTTTAGAGAAATTGGTAAATGCCAACTTACGTTTTGTGGTTTCTGTATCTAAACAATACCAAAATCAAGGATTAACACTAGGTGATTTAATAAATGAAGGAAACTTAGGTTTGATAAAAGCGGCAAAACGTTTTGATGAGACTCGTGGTTTTAAATTTATCTCATATGCTGTATGGTGGATACGTCAATCTATACTTCAAGCATTAGCAGATCAGTCTCGTATCGTTCGTCTACCGCTAAACAAAGTGGGTAGTATAGGAAGAATAAGTGCAGCAGCAGCTAGACTAGAGCAGCTTCAAGAACGTGAGCCAACTCCAGAGGAGATAGCAAAGGAACTTGAGATATCTGTGACTGAGGTAGAAAATGCATTCAAATCAAGTGGACGACATTTGTCTATAGATGCTCCGCTTATCGAAGGAGAAGAGAATAGCTTACTCGGGGTTTTAGATAACAACGATGAGCCAAATCCTGACCAACCATTGATGGATGAGTCGCTTAGAAAAGAAATAAACAGAGTAATCTCTACACTTTCTGAAAAAGAAAGAGATGTACTGAAGTATTACTACGGACTAGATGGCGGACCAGCACATACATTAGAAGATATATCTGACAAGGTAGGTCTTACTCGTGAGCGTGTACGTCAGATCAAGGAAAAAGCACTTAGAAGACTACGTAAGTCTAGCAAGAGCAAAATATTGAAATCGTACCTAGGATAATTCTTTTTTAAGAAGTGTCTCGTCCTAAATAAGCGATACAGTTTATTAGGGTTGTAAAATTACATTTAAAGACTCAGTAATGATATCATTACTGAGTCTTTTTGATTTATAGGTTTTTATTTTTATTGTTTTTTGTTTATGCATCTGCTCTGGTGTCTTGTAATAACAAGAGTAATGCGGTCTCTTAGTATTATATCTGATAACGCTATCAGCTACTAATTCTTGCATAGTCTTTAGGTCTAGTTTGTTAGTATACCCTAAGAACTCTTGTTTTAGTATCCCATTAACTCTTTCTGCCACGGCATTTTCATAAGGATCATATGCCTCTGTCATACTGCAGTTAATCGTATACTTATTGAGAACAGATTGATAGTCTCCTCCACAATATTGAAGTCCTCTATCAGAGTGATGTAAGAGTTGACAATCATACTTCCTATTCTTTATGGCCATACGTAACGCCCTTACACTGCCTATCGCTGATAAACTTGAAGAAGTATCATAACCCATTATTTTCTTAGAATAAGCATCCGTAACTAAGGCTAAGTACATTGGATTTTTTCTATTCCCTACATACGTAATATCTGACACCCAAAGTTGCTCTGGTTTAACCAACGGTAATCCCTTGGCTGTATTCTTATGTTTACGGAACCGATGATGTGAATCTGTCGTGATATGATAACTCCTCTTAGGTTCTATCAGCATATGATTGGCTCGTAGTATTGTAAATAATCTATCTCTACCTACTCCTATCTCTTTGAGTGGAGTTTGTAGTATGTGATGGAGCTTGCGTGTTCCCAATCTTGGAAGTTCTAATCTAATTTGTTGTACCATTTATATTGCTTGTTGTGCTGTGGCCCTTCGGTCTCTTACTGAACGAATGGACCGATAATAAACCTGTCTGCTTACCCCAAGTAATCTACAGGTGGCCGTAAGGCTCTGAGGATTCTCTTGCTTATATTTATCTATTACTTGGGTGAGGAGTTTTTTCGGATTGGAATATTATACTCCTTCTCAGCTAGATCTATCATCATATCAAAAATGATAGCTTTCTTATCCGCTTGCTCAACTTGCTTCTCTAGAAAAACCTTCTGTTTCTTTAACAGTATGACTTCCTGTTCTAATTCCATTAACTTTCTATTGGGACTCTTAGGCATATTACTTGGCGTTTGATTCTGCCAGTCAAAGTTACCATGTTTTCGTAACCAGCCCAATACAGTACTCCGAGACTGGATACCATACTTTCTAACCGCTCCTTTGGTTGAAAGCTCTCCTAGCTCTATCTCCTGTACTAATCCCAGCTTAAAAGACATAGAATAGTCCTTCTGTGTTCGTTTAACGTAAACGCTTTTTTCCTTTTCTTCGTTCATTACACTTTCTTTTGTGTAACGCTATTTCAGGACTAGACAAAGTTAGATATTATAAAAGCTGCCCTATGGGGTGGCTTTTTTTATGCTCTCATACACTACATAGCTTATTCCATACATTAAGAAGTAGTAGATGTAGTCCTCTATCGGAATGGTGAGAAAGCGTATACCAAGGTTTTCAGCATCATTGTACCATACGATAGGGTCTGGAGTGACGTAGCCTGTGAGCACTCCATTTACGACAGTAAATGGAATAAGTATAATGAGATAACTCAGATAAAATATCCCACGATTTGGCGGATTAAGCTTCACCATTATTAAAGTAAAGAGGATGACTAAAATAGATATAGTGGTAGTATAAATATTACCAAAGCCAGCCACAAGATAAATAACTGCCAGTATAAGAAAGAAATAGTCCAAGTATTTTTCGGCAGGAGCTAAGATGTTTTTTACTTTGAGTATAACTAGCTGGTCATACAGAAACATAAAAGCATAGGGTATGCAAAGGAAAAAGAGCCATTCTTCGAGCGGCAAGTGCAAGAATGAAGGCCCAAGAAGATACTCCTCATTAAAACCCCATACGCCCCAAAGGGTAAATAGTACATCCCAAGATATGATAAATGCGGCCATTACGCCTATGGAGATAAATATAGCTTTCCATCGTTTATAAAAATGACCAAGCTTGTTAAAGCTCAAAATAAACGGAAAGAAAATGGCCCCTAGGTTAATCCACAGATACAATAAGTTCATTATGTAGCTTCTTTGATGTATTTAGGAGGCACTACAAGCATTCCGAAGCACTCTCCATCTTCTGGGTCTAAGTGCTTGTGATGAACCTTGTGAGCCTTTCGTATGGCTTTCAGGTATCTATGATTAGTTCGAGTAAATATCTTAAATCGCTGATGAATGAAAATGTCGTGAACTAAAAAATAAGCTAAACCGTAGAGTGATATGCCTACACCTACAAAAAAGACCGGCAACATTTCTGCTACTGCACTGCCTACGATGTAGCAGGCTGCACTAGGAATAGCAAATATGAGAAAAAAGGCGTCGTTCTTTTCCCAGAAACCAGGCTTGTGTTGGTGGTGGTCCTTATGCAGGTACCAAAGGAAGCCGTGCATCACATACTTATGAGCAAACCAAGCTACGAACTCCATAGCCAAGAATGTGCCGAGCGTAATGAGTATGTATAGTACTATCATAATTATAAAAAGTAAGTACCCATAGCTAATCTAGCTTTAGAGGTGAATAGTAATCTAAATTTAGTTGAATTTGGCACTCTCAAGCGTTTAGTAAATAACTCTTCAAAACTAGCTTTTTCTAATTTCCTGAAAAGTTTAAAGTAATATCTGTAGGCTGTATACACTCCATATTTTGAGTTTTTTGGCAGTCTGTTTATAGCTTCTAGTGCATGTTTGAAGTCCTTTGCTATGTCCACTTCTATATTTTGTTTTAGCTGCGGAGTCCATTCTTGCATATTCATACCAGGGAAATAGAGACGTCCTAGGCTGTCTTTGTCAGCTTTAAGGTCTCGCAGAAAGTTTACTTTCTGAAACGCAGAACCAAGACTCATAGCACCCTCTTTTAGGCCTTCATACTGAGCAGTATCGCCATTACAGAATACACGCAGACACATCAAGCCTACTACCTGTGCACTTCCTAGTATATACTTTTCAAAAGTGGCCTGATCATAGGTTTGCACTTCTAGGTCCATCTCCATACTATCAAAAAATGCATCTATAAGCCATTGGTCTATACTGTAACGATTTACTGCATGCTGAAAACTATTGAGTATAGGATTTAGACTTATTTTTTTTTCAATAGCCTCATCTGTTTGTTTTCTAAAATCTGCTATCAGGGCCACCTTATCGTATCCTTCAAACGAATCTACTATTTCATCAGCGAAGCGTACAAAACCATAAATTGCATAAACAGGTTCACGCACAGATTTATTGAGCATACGAATACCTAAGGAAAACGAAGTACTATAGGCGTTTGTAACCATTTTACTGGCTTTTAATGAAACGTGATCAAATAATGCTTTCATGTGTGTATTGTTCTTGTTGTATTAGTTGAGAGACTATTTTACCAGAGATGATACTAGGAGGCACGCCTGGGCCTGGCACAGTAAGTTGTCCGATATAGTACAGATTATCTAGTTTTTTATTTTTACATTTCGGCTTCAGTATAGCTGTCTGCATCAAGGTGTTAGCTAGTCCGTACGCATTTCCCTTAAAACTATTATACTCTGATACGAAATCTGAATGGGCGAAACTTTCGTAAACCTCTATATGTGGTCTTATATCGTGACCGGTATGCTTTTCTAACCTGTCGCAGATCATATTAAAATATCGTTGGCGAGTGGGTTCGTTATCCTTGAGTTCTGTAGATACGGGTACTAGGAAGAATAAGTTTTCTTTACCTTCGGGTGCTACGCTATCATCTGTTTTACTCGGATTGCAAACATAAAAAAGCGGAGCTTCTGGCCAACTATGGGTATCATATATTTCTACTGCGTGGTTATCAAAACTCTCATCGAAAAAGAGATTATGGTGCTTTATGCCATCTATCTTTTTATTTAGTCCAACGTAGTAAAGTAGGCTAGAGGGTGCCATAACACGAGCATCCCAGTATTTTTCATTGTAATTTCTATACTTCGCCGGCAGCAATGTTTGTTCAGTATGATGATAGTCTGCACCGCTCACCACTACATCAGCAGGATGAAATACAGCATTAGACTTTAGGCCAAGGACGTTTCTTCCTTCTGCAACTATCTCAGTTACATTGGCAGATGTGTGAAATACTACACCTAGTTCTGAGGCTACTGATACCATAGCTTCTACTATCTTGTGCATGCCACCCATAGGGTACCAGGTACCAAGAGCCATGTCTGCATAGTTCATTAGACTATAAAGCGAGGGAGTGTTTTGTGGTTTAGCCCCAAGGAATAGAACAGGAAATTCGAGCAATTCTATAAGTTTTGGATGCTTAAAGTATTGTCTTATATGTTTGCTTATAGGTTTAAACAAGTCAAGTGAAATCCCCTTACGAGCAGTATCTAGACTCATAAACTCAGTGAAGCTGAGCGATGGTTTGGTTACAAAATCTCCCATTCCTACTTCATACTTCATTTTGGCCTCGGTCAAAAATTGGTCAAGTTTTTCACCTGAACCTTTTTCATACTTTTCAAAGTAAGCCTTTAGCTCATCCATGGATGCAGGGATATCATCAGGAGAATCTGCCCAGAACACTCTGTAACTTGGATTTAGTCTTTTAAGGTCATAGAAGGCACTTACTTTTTTACCGAAATCTGAAAAGAAGTCTTCGAAAACATCTGGCATCCAGTACCAGCTTGGCCCCATGTCAAAGGTAAAACCATTTATTTTTTTTACACGAGCTCTGCCACCCAGTTGTTCATTTTTTTCAAATACTTCAACTTGGTGCCCATTCTTGGCTAAATAGCACGCATTAGAGAGGGAAGAAAACCCAGAGCCAATAAGTGCTATTTTCATATCGAATTTTCTGTATGTTGAATATATGGCATTGAAAATTCAACAATATTATTTACAAAAGGTTTCTAAGGTCTTCCAAAGAATTGAGAAAAACAGCCTTACTAGCATAATCACCCTTTTTATCTTGAAGTTTTGCATTATGCAATAGCACATTAGAGAAAGACAGTTTATTAAGCATTTTATCAATATACCGAGTAATTTTATCTTCGCTATGGGGAATAGTAAAAGAACATAGTATTTCGGTTGCCTCAGAATTTTTAGCACATTCTATCACATCTACCAAGGGCACGTTTGGTCCTAAATATATCGTTTGATATCCAGCTTTTTTAATCAAATAGTATGCATATAGAAGACCGATTTCGTGATCTTCTTTTTCTGGAAGGTAGAGTAAAAACTTCCTTTGAGTAGCAACTAATGGCAGTTCATTTATGGCTGAAAAGAGCTTTTGTTTTATAAGCTGGCTAGCAAAATGCTCTTGAGAAGGATTGAGTTTACTGACTGTCCACATAAGCCCGATTCTAATAAGCAGAGGGTACAATATATCTTCAATAGTAGCCTCAAATCCATGCTGGGCTCTATAACTGATAAAGGTTGTCTCAAAAGAAATGGCATCACATTTGAGCGTAGCTCCGAGTAGTTCATTTATTATTATTTTCTTAGCACCATCTATATTTTCAGATTTTATCTCAAGTACTTGCTGATTTATTTCTTCTATAGTGAGTGTGCTTACTTTGCTTATTCTCATGCCATTATCGAGAATAGAAGTAATGTTTAACAACTTTATTAAATCTTGATTGTCATAATATCGTATGTTGGTTTTTGTTCGCTTTGGCTCCAAAATATTATAACGCTTCTCCCAAATGCGAATGGTGTGAGCTTTTATCCCGCTTAGATTTTCTAAATCTTTAATGTTTAATCCGTTGTTCGTCATAAATGTTGACGACAAAGGTACAAAAGGAATAGAAAGGCGTTTTTATTTGAATAAAAAAAGAGTGCTCAGTATGAGCACTCTTTGGTAAGACAGAAAGCCAATCTGAATTATCTAACTGGTAAGAGTCTAAAATCGAAGCGATTTTCGTCCTTAAGAACCCTTTTTTAGACATTTTGGATTCTAAAGCACCTAGTTCTATTTTGTGATTTTAATTCCTTTCATAAATGGCACTACAATTTCACTCATATATTACAATAGTGAGGCCACTTCGTATAAAGCAGCGTTTTAAATGTTCACAGAGGAGGGCCGTTTGGCCTGCGGCGTTTTTTCATTTTATTGACTTCTTTTAGCTGCGAGGCATCAAGCAAAGGAGCGATGGCAGTAAACATAGAGTCACGTAAAGCATCCATCTGACCTCTATGTATCTTGAATAATTGAATTTGCTGAGGTAACAGAGTATCTAGTATGGGGTATATTAGTTGGGTTTGCGTGGCAGTAAAGTCCAATCTGTTAGCTAGACGCTCCTTTTCTGCTATTGGTGAATTCATAACTTTGTGCTTGTGAGCCATACTAGCGTAGGTCATTCTGCCAGAGATGAAAAACCCGAGTACAAATCCCAAAAGTAGTGTACCCAAAACAGTCAATATTAAATTTCGCTTATTCATAATTGTACATATCCATAATAGCCAGTCATTTCAGTATAATCAGAAAGGCCAAGAAAAGATTCTACACTCAAGTTTCCATTTTGCATGTACACCGAAATCATACATAAAACTACTGACGCTGCTAATCCTAAAAACAGCCATTTTGGTTGTAGAAGTATGTGTGTTTTTTCCCATTGTATTGATTTTAATACCGCTACAGCAAAATCTTCTGAGAAAGTATATTGCTGGCGTTTCAATTGATTTTCAAGTTTATGTATGCTCATATTTTAAATCGTTCATTAGTACTATTTTTAATTTATCCATTCCTCTTTTCAGTCTAGAGAGGACTGTACCTTTGGGTATTTCCAAAATATTTGCAGTTTCTAGGGTGTTGTAACCTTGTATCATCCTTAGTGTTACGACGCTTCTGTGTTTTTCGTCTAGCATTTGCAGCCCTTTATTTATAAGTTCTTTATTGGCTATATCTGTACTTAGGTCACTTTGATGTATCAAATCTGCATGCTCTAAGGTGTAAGACCTCGTTACGTATATCTTTCTCCTTTTGAGGGCATTAAGAGAAAGATTCATCGATATTTTTGTAAGGTATGTACTCACTTTGGCTTCCTGCTTAAATTTGCTGAGTGACTTGTAAAATCGAATAAAAACTTGGTGCCCAATTTCCTTGGCCTCGTCCCAATCTCCTAACATATTCATCGCTACAGAGGCTACAAGACTTTGATGACGATGTATCAATTCTTCGAAACAAGAATCATTACCCTTAAGTACCTTATTTACTAATTCAAAATCGGTATCCGAAATTTTATCTTTCACTTAGAATTGCAGAATATAGACAATGTGTATTCTCTATTGATTCCAATAGACTAATTGCTTTTTTTACATCCAACCCATTTCTACCTTCTTTTTACCCTTGGTGTTGCATTTTTTTTTAGATGAGCACGCACTAAAGAGAAGTGTAATGGTGAATAATGAAAGGAGTAGTATGATTTTACCTTTAATGTTCATTGCTACAGGAGCTAACGAAAGTAGCCTGTTTTTTATTTCAATACAATCTTTTGATAGCTTGCAAATATCGCTCTGGGGTATCTCCTGCAGCCGCCACTTGGTAGTCATCATACGTACAAGGTAAACACAGTGTGCTTCTTTCATCCTCAGGTCTAGACGGATGTTCTATGTTCATCCACCATCGTGACGTTCTTTTGCTCTTCAGAAATAGTATAGGTGGCTGGGTATCGTTTATGTCACATCGGTATTTGGTAAATTCACTGTGCAATTCTGGGGAATCTTGTGTTCTGTTCGCATATCCGTCTAGGTAGTACCAGATTAATTGAGAAATTAGTTTAGCGGTAAGATGTAACGGATCGCTTTTTTCTTGGTAACCAAATATTCCTAATATTCTTGAGCTGTCACTCACACCAGCATAGCGTGCTAGCTGGCAGGCCTCTTCGCTTGTGAGACCATTTGGCTGTACTTCTATTTGGCCAGGTGCGTCAGCGTGCCGCATAGCATTCATATTGAACAACGTAAGGTTTGCATCTCGCAGATAGATTTCTGCTTCTTCAATATTGGCTTTAAGTGCACCAAGACGCATATACCCAAAATTTAAATTTTCAAGTGTGTCCAATGCTTTTGGCGGGATATAGTGACTCTGAAACCCAAGAACATTAAGATTTTTAAGATAGTTAGGTGTGTGTGCACATATTCTATTTAGCAATTGGTACTCTAGTATAGGAAGGTGCGAAGAAATAAGTGTGGCCTCCACACTTTTGCCTAAGTTTTCTAAAGGGTGGTATAGAGCCTCGCCTTGGTCTATGTTAGTGCCCAATACTAGTACTACTATATCTAGCTCTAGTAATTCCTGGGTTACTGTTCTTAGAGCTGCATGTGTTTCTGCTGGAGTATCACCAGCTAGTATATCTCCTAGGTCTACCAAGATAGTTTCTAAGCTAGTATGTGCTACAAGTGAGTATAGTTCTCTTCTAATAGTGTCATTTTCTGTTGCATTTAAATCACTTTTGACACCCATGATAGCAATTTTTTTGCCGTCTAAAGAGGGAAAATCATGCACATATCGTTCTATACCCGAACCGAGCTGGTATGGCATGAATTCTTGGACAATGTTTATTTTGGAGAAGTATTCTTGTAGCATTAAATATATTCGTAGTGAACAAAGATAAATCAAGTATCACGTGAATTTTGCCATAACAGGAGCCAATGGATTTTTAGGTGTACATATTATACATCACTTGCTCTATAGTGGCCATTCCGTAAAGGCTATCATTAGACCCAATGCATCTCTAGAAGAGTTTGAGATAGTAAAGAAACGGTATGCATTTTCAAAAGACATTTACTCTAATTTAAGCTGGCATACATGCGAGTTATTTGATGTAGTTGGTTTAGAGCAAGCTTTTTATGGAGCAGATTATATAGTTCATTTAGCAGGTAAAATTTCTTATCTAAAAAAAGACTTATCCTCATTACTGAAAATTAATCAGGAATACACAGCTAACGTAGTAAACGTGGCTCTATCTCTGAAAGTTAAAAAGCTCCTATTCTGCAGCAGTATAGCGGCTATAAGTAAAAACGCTAAAAACGAACCCATTACGGAGGATACAGAGTGGGATGATGAGATAGCTCATAGCAACTATGGATTTACCAAGTACTTAGGCGAGTGTGAGGTATGGAGAGGCAGAGAAGAAGGCTTGGCTACGGTTGCTATGAACCCGGGTATAATATTGGGGTATGGAGACTCTAAAAAAGGAAGCAATAAACTATTTGATAATGCTAAGAGGAGTTTCCCCTTTTATAGCCGAGGAATAACGGGTTGGGTTGGTGTGCGAGATGTAGCTCGGATTGCGGAGCGACTTTGCTTGTCAGACATCAGTGGAGAAAGATTTATTGTGGTGAGCGAAAACAAGAGTTTTAAGGATATAGCAGATACTATGGCGGATGCACTTGGCACCAAGAAACCAAGTATTGAGATAAAAGGTCTTTTGTATACAATAGCCTATGGCATAGTGGCTTTCAAAGAATTCTTAGGCCTTGGGGGTATGCTAAGTAAGGAGACAGTGCGTGCTAGCATATCGGTTAATCATTTTGATAACTCAAAAGTAAGAGAAGCTTTAGAATTTGAGTTTGAGGATATGGATGAGGTGATTAAGAAGGCGGTATAACAAAAAATCCCCTTCTGCATAGCAGAAAGAGATTTTAAATATTGATTGAGAGACAGCGGCTTATTCTGCAGCTTCTTCTTCCGTTGCTTCTTCTTCCTCTGTTTCTTCTTCACCTGAACCTGCAGCACTTTTAGCAGCTCTAGTAACGATACATGATACGATAGAGTTATTAGGAGAATCTAGCAGCGTAAGTTTATCTACTGTGATTTCGCCTACTTTTATGCTCTTACCTATTTGTAAAGTGTCTATACTTACTTCTATATATTCTGGGAGATCTGTTATAAGACCAGAAACCATCAGTTTTTTAATTTTTACTTGAAGTTTACCACCACCTCTTACACCGGGTGAGTTTCCTATTACTTTCACTGGTACGTGAATAGAAATAGGGTTTTCAGCATTCACTTCTAAGAAATCAGCGTGCACTATGTCTTCTGAGACAGGGTGATACTGTATTTCTTGAACCTTTGCTAAAGTAGCACTATTTCCTATTGTTATCTTAGCAAGATATGTATTGGGAGTATATACCAAATGTTTGAAATCTGCTTGATACACAGTGAAATGTTGGTTTTCACCTTTTCCGTATATAACGCAAGGTACTTTACCTTCGTTTCTTACTTTTTTACTTGATGCTTTTCCTAAGCCATCTCGTACTTCGCCTTTTAATGCAATTACTTTCATTATTAAAATTGATAAATTATTAAATTTCTTTTAGATTAACTCTTGCTGATATGAATCAGATATATTGAAAAGAGAGCTTATAGAACCAAACTCACTTACAGATCTAATAGCGTTAGAGAATAGACGATCTACACTCAATACTTTAATTTTTTTGTAGTCCCCAGCTTTTATAGGAATGGTATCACAAAGGATAATCTCTTCTAAAACTGAGTTTTCTAGGTTTTCGTATGCGTTGCCACTTAGCACTGGATGTGTACAAACTGCACGCACCGACTTAGCTCCTTGGCTTTTTATAAGAGCAGCGGCCTTACAAAGCGTGTTAGCGGTATCGCATATGTCGTCTATTAGTACTACATCTTTTCCAGTCACATCACCTATCACGGTCATAGAAGCTATTTCATTAGCTCTTTTACGTGCTTTATCGCAGATTACCATTTCTACACCTAGGTACTTTGCAAACTCACGTACTCTTTTGGTGGCTCCTACATCTGGAGCGGCGAGCAATAAATCTTCTGTTTGTATGCTTTTTATGTAGGGTATAAAAATTACAGTTGAGTCCAAGTGATCTACCGGGATGTCAAAAAATCCTTGTATTTGCGGAGCGTGCAAGTCCATAGTCATGACTCTATCTGCACCAGCGGCAGTGAGTATGTTCGCTACCATTTTAGAACTTATAGGTACACGCGGCTTATCTTTTCTGTCTTGTCTAGCTAATCCAAAGTATGGAATAACGGCTACCACCTTGTGAGCTGAAGCACGTTTAGCCGCGTCTATGAGCATTAAAAGCTCCATAAGATTATCTGCTGGCGGCATAGTAGATTGAATGATGAAAACATCACATCCTCGCACAGTTTCATCTATACAAGGTTGAAATTCCCCGTCACTGAAAGTGTTTACAGTAACTGTTCCTAAAGATTGACCGTAAGCTAGAGCGATTTTCGCTGCTAAGGGTTTGGAGCCGGAACCGGCAAATATTTTAACTTTATTTATAAAAGATGGCATATAGTTGTTTTACTTTCACCCAGCTGTATTGCTGCATTATCATAAACTGATTAAAACTTTTTAGTTCTAATAAATTTGGTTGGCCGACCAGGTTTCGAACCTGGACTCTTCTGTACCAAAAACAGACGTGTTGCCAGTTACACCATCGGCCAAATTGGCTGCAAATTTAATACCCTTTTTTTAATTTGCAACATCACTCATGAATTGTATCTGAAAAACTTTCATTTCTTCGTGAGTAAACTCTCCATCGTACTCATTTACAGCCATATCTATGTTACCGGTATTTTCAGATTTTAAAAATTCGTAAATATCTTCTCTTCCTTCATCATCTATTATTTCGTCTATATAGTACATAAGGTCTACTTGAGTACCTGAATATACAATAGCCTCAAGCTCATCAAGCAGTTCTTGGTAGTCCATGCCTTGCCCTTTGGCTATATCCTCTAGTGGCACTTTTTTATCTATATTTTGGATGATATGAATCTTCTTAGCACTTTTATTTACTACAGATTTTAGGACAAGATCATCTGGACGCTCTATGTTATTTACTTCTACGTATTCTGCTATCAGTTCAATAAACGGCTTACCAAATTTCTTTGCTTTATTTTTTCCAACACCAGAGATGTTCTCCATCTCTTCCATGTTCATAGGGTATTTGAACGCCATATCTTCAAGCGATGTTTGCTGGAAAATAACATAAGGAGGCAGCCCCATGTCTTTGGCTACTTCCTTTTGCAGTTCTTTTAGTTCAGCGTAAAGCTCTTTATCAAATACTGCCTCAAGTTGTATTTTATCGAAATCACTATCGCTTACACCTTCAAATTCTCTATCTAAAGAAATGGCTACTTTAGTAGGTTTAGCTAAATAAGCTAATCCTTCTTCGCTGATAGAAAGTAAGCCGTATAACTCGATATTTTTGATGATTAAATTATTGATTTGTCCATATCTAAGCAGTGTTTTCCAATAATTGGGGCCTTGCTCTTTTCCTACACCAAAGTGCTGGTATGTATTGTGCTTATATGCCTTCACCTCTGGGGACAGCTTGCCTATTAAAATATTGACAATATGTTGCAGGTCTACCTTGCCGGTTGCATGTTGTATGGTTTCTAGTGCCATAACTAGTTCATTCGTAGAGTCTATAGTCTCTCTAGGGTGTCTGCAGTTGTCGCACATTTTGCCACAGTTTTCAGCAGGAAATGTTTCTCCAAAATAGTGAAGAAGAGATTTTCTGCGGCATTGCGATGATTCTGCAAAAAATGCCATTTCAGAAATAAGCTGAGTACCTATTTCTCGTTCTGCTACAGGCTTGTCTTTAAGAAATTTTTCTAGCTTTTCAGTATCTTTAGGGTTGTAAAAGAGCATACAATCACCATCAAGCCCATCTCTACCAGCTCTGCCCGTTTCTTGGTAGTAACCTTCTAGAGATTTCGGCACATCGTAGTGAATTACAAATCGCACATCGGGCTTATCTATACCCATACCGAAGGCAATGGTAGCACAGATTACATCTGCGTCCTCCATCAAAAACTTATCTTGGTTACCTGCCCTAGTTTTTGCATCTAGCCCAGCATGATAGGCTAAAGCATTGATGCCATTAGCTTGCAAAATTTCGGCTACATCCTCCGTCTTTTTGCGACTTAGGCAATATATTATACCGCTTTTACCTCTTCTCTTGTTCACAAAGGAGATTAGGTCTTTCATGGTCTGAGCTTTACTTCCTTTGGGTAAAACTTCGTAATAAAGATTATCTCTATTGAATGAAGTTTTAAAAACCTCTGCATCTAGCATATTCAAACTTTTTTGAATATCCATTTGCACCTTAGGTGTAGCGGTAGCCGTAAGTGCTACCATAGGCACATCGTCTATTGCTTTTACGATCTGTTTTATACGTCTGTATTCCGGTCTAAAATCGTGACCCCACTCTGAGATACAATGTGCTTCATCTACCGCAACAAAACTTACTTGTACAGAACGTAAAAAATCTATGGTCTCATCTTTTTTAAGTGTTTCAGGTGCTACGTATAGCATTTTAGTTTTGCCAGAACTCACATCAGCTTTCACTTTTTCTGATTGTGTTTTAGTCAGTGACGAGTTAAGAAAGTGAGCTATTGATTCACTATCTCCAAAACCTCTAATGGCATCTACTTGATTTTTCATCAGTGCTATGAGAGGTGAAATTATGATGGCCGTTCCGGGGCTAATTAAAGCGGGCAACTGGTAACATAATGATTTACCTGCACCTGTAGGCATTATTACGAAGCAATCGTTGCCTTGCATAATTGTGGATATTACATCCTCTTGTAACCCTTTAAAAGAGTCAAAACCAAAAAAATCCTTTAAACTTTTCTTTAAATCTACGACTTCTGCTGTCATTTTCTTTTACTGTCTGATGTCTATCATTAATTTCAGGACTAATATAGTACTTCTTTGACCACTTGCAGAAATATATTTATAATTTGCGGTAAAATATTTTGTTAAAATCTACAGACATACTTCAAATAGGGATAGAAACTATTTCTCTTGAAGCCAGTTCATTAAATGAATTGAGTAAACGCTTAAATCTCACCTTTGCTGAGGTTGTTGAACTACTGTATCACAGCTCTGGCAGAGTGGTGGTGACAGGGATAGGTAAAAGTGCAGCAATTGCCCAAAAAATAGTAGCTACTTTTAATAGTACAGGTACGCCTGCTTTATTTATGCATGCTGCAGAAGCACTGCACGGCGACTTAGGTATGATTCAGAAAGAGGATGTGGTGATTTGCATATCAAAGAGTGGTAGTAGCCCTGAGATAAAGGCGTTAGTGCCTTTAATCCTTAAAGGCACTAATCCGCTTGTGTGTATAGTTGGGGATCTAAAATCATTTTTAGCTGAGAAGAGCAACTTTGTACTAGATACAGTAGTAGAAGCCGAAGCTTGTCCCAATAATTTGGCTCCAACTACCAGTACCACAGCCCAACTCGCTATGGGAGATGCTCTGGCAGTAGCACTGATAAGGTGCAGGGATTTTAGATCGAAGGATTTTGCTAAGTTCCATCCAGGAGGTGCTTTGGGTAAAAAATTGTATTTAACTTGTGGTGAGATTGCAGCAGTTAACGAAGTGCCTCAAGTATCCCAAGATGCTGACCTTACTACCTGTATTTTGGCTATGACTAAAGGCAGAATGGGTGCTGTAATAGTAACAGAAGGGAACAAGGTCTTAGGCATAATAACAGATGGTGATTTGCGGAGAATGCTTACTCTTAGTAAAGATTTAGCAAGTGTGAATGCGAATGAAATTATGACAGCTAACCCTAAAACACTGCCCAGTGATACATTAGCAATAAATGGAGTAGAATTTATAAAGGAGCACAAAATAAATCACATAATACTAGTAGATGCTAGTAATTTAGCAGGAGTTTTACATGTACAGGATTTAATAAGAGAAGGATTAATTTGAAGATATTAAAAGATACCTATGCCGTAATATTGGCAGGAGGAATAGGCAGCAGATTCTGGCCTATTAGTAGAGAAAGTAGACCTAAGCAGTTTATAGATATTTTGGGTACGGGTAATACGCTAATACAAGATGCCTATGATAGGTATTTGGCCTTAGTTCCAAAGGAAAATATTTTTGTAATTACCAATGCTTCGTACAAAGATTTGGTAAAAGAACAATTGCCAGAATTGGGAGATAACCAAATACTGGGAGAGCCAGTAGGTAAAAATACGGCAGCTTGTGTAGCATATGCAGCAAATAAAATTGCTGACATTTCTAATACTGCAGTTTTACTAGTAGCACCTAGTGACCATTTAATTATGGATAAAAGCAATTTTATTAATCAAATACACATTGCACATAAGTATGCTAAAGAGACAGATACACTAATTACCCTAGGCATAAAGCCCCATAGACCTGATACGGGCTATGGATACATACAGTATGACGAAAAGGAAGTAAGCAAAGGTATAAATAGTGTAAAAACCTTTACAGAAAAACCTCCATTAGAGCTAGCAGAAAAGTTTCTAGAGAGCGGCGATTTTTTATGGAATAGCGGCATGTTTGTGTGGAGTGTTTCGAGTATACTAAAAGCACTAGATGAGCACCTGCCAGAGATGAATCTCACTTTTGGTGAATGTAAAGGGGCATATAATACAAACTTAGAAGAGAAGCATATAGACCGTATATATACAGAAATAGCTAGTATCTCCATAGATAACGGGTTATTAGAAAAAGCAGATAATGTGTTTGTTTTACCTTCAGATTTTGGCTGGAGCGACCTTGGCACTTGGAAAAGCGTACAAGAAAAACTTGTGAAAGAAGGAGATAATACTACGTTGAATGTGGACTTACATGCTTTGAACGCAAAAGACAATTTGGTAGTAAGCGACACACAAAAACTAGTGGTAATAAAGGATTTAGACGGGTATTTCATAGTTGATTCAGTAGATGCTTTGCTTATTTGTAAAGCAGACCAAGAGCAGTCAGTGAAGAAAATATCCTCAGACATTCGCAAACTTTATAAAGGCAAGTATAGTTAATCCTATGGGCAAGTATACCGTTCTCTTTTTGCTAATAACAACGAGCTCATTTGTACATCACAAAGAGATAGGTATAGAGCATAACTCATTTACAAACGCTGAGGCTCTTCACGGGTTTTATACAAAACTAGTAGCCCTACAAAACAATACTAAGGGTACCGTATCCATAGTACATATAGGAGATTCACATATACAAGCGGGTTTTTTTACAGGAGTAGTTCGAAAAAACTTACAAGGCAAGTTTGGTAATGCAGGAAGAGGATTTGTTTTCCCATATAAAATAGCCAACACGCACGGTGCTTTGGATATTAGGTTTAGGTATACAGGAGCTTGGCAGTCTTGTAACATTATGAAGAATGCGGCTTCTTGTAACATAGGAGCAGCGGGATTTACCGTTACAGCCAGCCCCAATGCCAGTTTTACTTTAGACGCCACTTCTAAGACTGATGGGACTGCACACTTCAATAAGGTGACCTTGCTAGACAATTATGGCAGTTTTTTACCTATTAATGCAAGAGGAAATTTTAGCTCACAAAAGTTGGATCGGCATACAGTTATCTATTTTGATGAGTGTCAAGATAGCCTTTTATTTAAACCTGCATACGAACAAAGGGGTATGCCAGAGCTACAGGGCTTGATATTGGGGAATGGTCAAAATGGGATTTTATATCACGCTATGGGAATAAACGGTAGTAGCACAGTGCAGTACCTTAAGAGCTTAGGATTCGAGAATCAAATACGCGATATTAATGCAGATCTAGTTATCTTGAGTTTTGGCACCAATGACACGTATATGCCTACTTCTAGTTTTTGTGCTACGTGCGTAAAAGAAAGATATGCTGCTATTATTGATAGGATTCGTGCTGCAAATCCTGACCTGCCTATATTACTCACCACACCTGCAGATCACTACTACTTGCGTAAATATTCAAATAAAAATTTAAAAAGTTTAATAGACGCAATGTATGAACTGTGTTGTGAAAAAAACATTGCTCTTTGGGATTTGAATGCTGTAATGGGCGGGCCAAATTCTATCGTGACATGGCGAAATCAAGGCTGGGCCAGAGGAGACCTGATCCATTTTACAGAGGCTGGGTATCAAAAGCAAGGAGATATGCTCTATGACGCCATAATGCATCACTATCAATCACAATAGGATGTTTAGTTTGGATCAAATTTTTAGTTATTCGGACAAGTCTCCTTTGCTTTTTAATCAGTATCTGTTCCTATTTTTATTTACCAGCATGTTTGCAGGATTTAGCTTGATACATAGAAAGGTGAGAGTCAGAAATCTGTACCTGCTAGTCTTTAGTCTTTTCTTTTATTACAAGTGCAGTGGTTTCTACTTTGTGCTACTTTTACTGAGTACTTTGGTAGATTATGGTTGCGGAATGGGCATCTATTTGGCCAAAGAAAAATGGGAAAAGAAGCTATACCTAACGCTTAGTATAGTATCAAATCTTGGTCTTTTGGCCTTCTTTAAGTACTCTTATTTCTTTGTAGATACTATCAACAATCTGTTGGATACGGAGCTACAGACGGTCAATCTATTAGCAGCTTTTACAAATGGCACTTTTGGTACTAGCTTCGATATACATGATATCATACTGCCTGTGGGTATTTCATTCTATACTTTTCAGACTTTGAGTTATAGTATAGACGTATACAGAGGCAAGATAAAGCCTTGCGGCAATATATTTGACTTCGCATTTTTCGTATCGTTTTTTCCTCAATTAGTTGCTGGCCCTATAGTGAGGGCTTCGGAGTTTTTGCCACAGATAAAAAGGCCATACTACCTCAGTAGTAGTGGTTTTGGTATTGCTGTGTTTTTGATAATGGGTGGGCTCTTCAAAAAAGTAGTAATAAGTGATTATATAAGTATAAACTTTGTAGATCGCGTTTTCGAAACACCAGAGATGTACAGTGGGTTTATGAATCTTATGGCTGTTTATGGCTATAGTATTCAAATCTACTGTGACTTTTCGGGCTACTCGGATATAGCAATTGGCTTAGCAGCTCTGCTGGGTTTTAAGCTGCCTATCAATTTCAATAGCCCCTACAAAGCTCAAAACATTACGGAGTTTTGGAGAAGATGGCACATATCATTATCTACGTGGCTCAGAGACTATCTCTACATCTCCCTGGGCGGCAATAGAAAGAGCAAAATACGAACGTATTTCAATCTATTCATTACGATGTTAATAGGCGGTTTATGGCATGGAGCAGCACTTAAATTTATAATATGGGGAGCACTTCACGGCTTTGCATTGATGGTACACAAAGCATGGCTAAAATATGCACGTGTAGACTTAGGTAAATATGGCAAGTATATAGGAGTCTTAGTTACTTTTCATTTCGTTGCCTTTTGTTGGATGTATTTTAGAGCTGCAGATATGGCCACCGTTGGTCAAATGTTGTCTAATATTTTTACCGACTTTGATCTGGCAGGAGTAGCATCTAGAGTGGCTGCATATTGGCGAGTTTTTGCACTTATGCTTATTGGCTATGTAGTGCATCTGCTTCCTAGTAATCTGAAAAACAGAGTGCAATGGTGGTTTACCGAAGCCCCTATGTATGTGAAAGTCTTAATTTTTGTGATAGT